>NZ_JBEZDM010000016.1:0-216757 GCF_040648335.1 Nonomuraea sp. NPDC049158 | reverse complement strand
CGTACCAGCTGAACTGGTACGGCGGCGCGGCTTTTTCGTGCCGGCTCAGCGCGGGATCACACGCCGAACGGCGGCGCGTAGCGGATCGTGCCCGCCGGTAGCGGGCTCCCATCCAGCGACATGGCCATCAACGCCTCGTCGGGCACGTCGAAGGACACGCCGATGCCGTGCCCGGAGGCGATCGTGAACCCGAAGCGCGGGTAGTACTCGGGATGCCCGAGCACGACCACGACACTCTCGCCCAGCTCGCGGGCCGCCTGGAGCGCCGCCCGGGTGACCACCGCGCCCGCCCCCTGCCTCTGTACGGCCTGCGACACGGCCACCGGCCCGAGGGCCAGCGCGGGCGCCTGCCCGACGTGGCAGCGGGTGAGGAGGGCGTAGGCGACGATCTCCCCGTCAGGGGCGACCCCCACCCAGGACAGGCCCGGAATCCAGGCCGGGTCGAGGCGCAGCGCCTCGACGAGGTCGGCTTCCAGCGGGGTGGGGAAGGCCGACAGGTTCACCGCGCGGATGGCAGCGGCGTCTTCGGGCGCTTCCGCCCGCGTGGAGATGTTGAACGGCATGATGTCGAGCGGTGTGGTGTTCAACGGAACCCTTCATCGGAAGAGAGGGCTCCCGCGGAGAACGGCCGAGCTCAGCGGCAGTGACCGGCTCCCGGGCAGCCCGGAAGGACAGAGGAGGAGATGCCGCGCACAACAGCGGCCACCCAACGGGCGGTCATACGCTCCTCGCTCCCTTCCTGCTCAACCGGCATACAAGCCGTCGTTTCCACCGACGTCGATCAAGGTACCGCATGGCTACCCGATGTGTCGCCCCGCACGGCCGAGGTCATCCGCTCTTCGCCGGATGTCGGGGGTTCGTCGTCCTGCAGGGTTCGCATCGGTGACGTCGAAGCTCAGCTCACCGGGCACATCGATGCGGGGCTCAACGTGGGCCGCACGCCAGTGGGATCGTCCAGGTGATCATTCATCTGAATAGTGGCGCGGAGACCCGATCCTTCAGGGTCAGGAGGGGAGCGCCACCCCTCCTTTCGAAAACAGTATGGAAACTATCGGTCACGTTCGGTAACGTGTGCGGTGGGTGAGAGCGCTGTTACAGGAGGTGCGCGATGGCGATCCGCCGCTCCGCCACCAAACGCCACGGCCTGCCCACGGTCGTGCAACTGCGGCTCGCGCCCGCCCCGGCTCAGGCCGAGGCGCTGGCCGCGGCGGTGCTGCTGTGCAATCAGGCGGCCACCGTCGTGTCCCGGCTGGCCTGGCAGCACCGCGTCTTCACCGTGCTGGAGCTGCATCGGCTGGCCTACTACGAGGTGCGCGGGCAGCTGGCCGGGCTCGGCGCGCAAGCCGCCATCCGCGCGATCGCCCGGGTCGCCGGCGCCTACGCCAACCGGCGCGCCAGCAAGAAACGCGCCCACATCTTCCGCCCGTACGGCGCTGTCCCCTATGACGCCCGGCTGATGAGCTTCAACCGGGACGCCCGCACGGTGTCGCTCTGGACCCCCACCGGCCGCGTCACCGTCCCCTACACCGGCCGGCCAGAAGACCTCAAAGCCATCGAGGCACTGCCTTTCGGCGAGGCCGACCTGATCTGCCGGTGCGGCGTGTGGCTGCTGCAGGTCGCGGTCACGCTGGCGAAGCCGGTGGTGCGTGAGCCGGTCGGCGGCTTTATGGGGGTGGATCAAGGGGTGGCGAACCTGGCGGTCACCTCCGATGGCGTGGTGCTGCCCGGCCCGGCGCTGCCGGGGCCGGTCGGCGGCAACGGCCACGTCCGCACCCTGCGGCAGCGCCGCCACCGCCAACGCCGACGGCTGCAGAAGAAGGGGACGTCTGCGGCGCGGCGGGTGCTGCGCCGCCTTGCCGGGCGTGAGCACCGGATGATGACCGACCTCAACCACCAGATCAGCACGTTCGTGGTGCGTGAAGCCGAACGCACCGGCCGCGGCATCGCCCTGGAGGACCTGCAGGGCATCCGCGGCCGGGTAAGGGCTCACCGGTTCCAGCGGCGCACCCTGCACAGCTGGGCATTCGCCCAGCAGATCACGTTCACTCGCTACAAGGCCGCCCGGGCCGGGATCGCCTTCCTGCTGGTCGACCCCGCCTACACCTCGCAGACGTGTCCGGAGTGCGGGCACATCAGCAGGACGAACCGGCCGGCGCGGGGCCGGTTCGTCTGCAAAAGGTGTGGCCTCGCTGGGCACGCCGACCACATCGCAGCCCGCAACATCGCCACACGCGGCATAGCGGGCTGGGCTGACATCAACCAGCCACACGCTACCGGCCTCCCCTCAGCCAGACGGGACCGTGAGAGCAAACCACCAGCTTCAAACGGTGGTAGTTGATTGCGTCCAGTACGCGGGCTTCCCAAGGGCGATCAACGCGATCAATGTGGCGAAGAAGGTCTTCGAACAGAGGGGTGTGGCGTGAGATGCCGACCGTCGTACTGATCGGGACGCTCGACACCAAGGGCGAGGAGTACGCCTGGCTGCGCAACCGGCTGGTGGAGCTGGGCAGCGACGTGCTCGTGGTCGACGCCGGAGTGAACGAGCCCGGCGAGCCGCTGCTCGCCGACGTCTCCAACGCGCGGGTGGCCGAGGCGGCGGGAGGTGACCTGCGGGCGCTCCAGGAGGGGGGCGACCGCGGGGCCGCCGTCACCGCCATGGGCGAGGGCGCGGCGGCGATCATGGCCGGGCTGTACGCCGAGGGCCGGGTCGACGCGGTGCTGGCCGTGGGCGGCAGCGGCGGGTCGTCGATCGCCGCGCGGGCCGTCCGCGATCTGCCGATCGGCCTGCCCAAGCTGATCGTGTCCACGATGGCGTCGGGTGATGTGTCGCCTTATGTCGGGGCAAGGGACGTCACGCTGATGTACAGCGTGGTCGACATCGCCGGCGTCAACCGGGTCTCCCGGGCGATCCTCGGCAACGCGGCCGCCGCGTCAGCGGGCATGGCCAAGGCACACCAGCTGGCCAGGGCGGTGCGTACGACGCAGAGCGACGAACGGCCGCTGATCGGCGCGTCGATGTTCGGCGTGACCACGCCCGCCGTGGACGCGGCGCGCGAGCGGCTGGCCGAGCTCGGCTACGAGGTGCTGGTCTTCCACGCGACCGGATCGGGCGGCCGGGCGCTGGAGGGGCTGGCGGCGAGCGGGCTGCTGGCCGGGGTGCTGGATCTGACCACCACCGAACTGGCGGACGACCTGGTCGGCGGGGTGCTGTCGGCCGGCCCGGACCGGCTGACGGCGGCGGGCGCGCACGGCGTGCCGCAGGTGGTCGCCCCTGGCGCGCTGGACATGGTCAACTTCGGCCCGCGCGACACCGTGCCCGAGCGGTTCGCGGGCCGGCTGCTGTACGTGCACAACCCGACCGTCACGCTGATGCGCACCACGCCGGAGGAGATGGCCGAGCTGGGCGCCCGGGTGGCCGCCAAGCTCGGCGCGGCGAGCGGTCCGACGGAGCTGTTCGTCCCGCTGGGCGGCGTGTCCGCCCTGGACGCGCCGGGCATGGACTTTCACGATCCCAAGGCCGACGCGGCCTGCTTCGAGGCGCTGGCCGCCTTTCCCGCGACCACGCGGTTCGACCTGCACATCAACGATCCGGAGTTCGGCCGGGCGATGGCCGAGCGGCTGCATCGCCTGATCTCGGGAGAGGATTCCGCATGACCAGGCAGCTCGGAGGGGATGCCTCGTGACCAGGCAGCTCGGAGGGGATGCCTCATGACCAGGCAGGAGGTGCTGGCCAGGCTGCGCCGCACCGTCGCGGAGGGGCGGCCGGTGATCGGCGCGGGCGCGGGCACCGGCCTGTCGGCCAAGTGCGCCGAGGCCGGCGGCGTCGATCTGATCATCATCTACAACTCCGGCCGCTATCGGATGGCCGGGCGCGGCTCGCTGGCCGGGCTGCTGCCCTATGGCGACGCGAACCAGATCGTCGTCGAGATGGCCGCCGAGGTGCTGCCCGTCGTCGCCGACGCCCCGGTGCTCGCGGGTGTCTGCGGCACCGACCCGTTCCGGGTCATGCCGCGCTTCCTCGACCAGCTGGCCGCGATGGGCTTCGCGGGCGTCCAGAACTTCCCCACCGTGGGCCTGTACGACGGCGTCTTCCGGCAGAACCTGGAGGAGACCGGCATGGGCTACGAGCTGGAGGTGGAGATGGTCCGGCTGGCCCACGAGCGCGACCTGGTGACGGCCCCGTACGTCTTCGACGAGGACCAGGCCCGCGCCATGGCCGAGGCCGGCGCCGACGTGCTGGTCCCGCATGTCGGGCTGACCACCAAGGGCAGCATCGGCGCGGGCACCGCCCTGACCCTGGACGAGGCCGTGACCCGGGTGCAGGCCATGCGCGACGCGGCGGCGGCCGTCCGGCCCGACATCCTCGTGCTCTGCCACGGCGGCCCGATCGCCGAGCCCGCCGACGCGGCCCATGTCCTGTCGCGTACCGAGGGCGTGGTGGGCTTCTTCGGCGCCTCGTCCGTCGAGCGGCTGCCCACGGAGCGGGCCATCACCGAGCAGGTACGAGCCTTCAAGGCGCTGAACTTCTGAGGAGCTGCCATGCACGTCAGTCCGGACGCCGTGCCCACGATGGCCTTCGACTGGGGGTCCATCAAGTGGTTCGTCACCCCGTCGGCCATCGAGGGGGCGAGCAGCACGCTGGGCGAGGTCATCATCAATCCCGGGCAGGGACACGCCCGGCACAACCACCCGACGGCCGAGGAGATCATCTACGTCATCTCGGGTGAGGCGTCGCAGATGGTCGACGACGGTGAGCCGTTCGCGATCAAAGAGGGTGACACCGTGCACATTCCGGCGGGGGCCTACCACTCGACGTTCAACTCGACCTGGCGGCCGTTGCGGCTGATCGTCACGTACACGCCCGGTGGCGAGGAGAAGGCCCTGGAAGGGGCCCCCGACCTGCACCTGCACGAGCCCGGCAGCGTTGCGGAGTGGCGTCAGGCCTGACGAGCGCCCAGCCGGGTGGCCCGGCGAGCACTGACACGGCGAGCACTGACACGGCGAGCACTGACACAAGGTGATGCCCCGCGGCCGGGCGGCCGGCCGCGGGGCATCGTTCTGCTCGGGCGGCCGCTACTTGGCGGCGAAGTCCTGGGTCCAGTAGATCTGGCCCTTGGAGTTCTTGGCCGCGCCGACACCTATGAGGTTGTACTTGCAGTTCATGATGTTGGCCTTGTGGCCCGCGCTGTTCATCCAGCCGGTGACCACCGAGGCCGGGGTCGGCTGGCCCATGGCGATGTTCTCGGCCCAGCCCGTTCCGCCGGTGAAGCCCGCCCCGCGGATGCGGTCCATGAAGCTGCGGCCGTCCTGCGAGGTGTGGCTGAAGTAGTTCTTGGTCGCCATGTCGGAGGAGTGGCCGAAGGCGGCCTTGTGCAGCTGCGCGTCGTGCTTGAGCGGCTTGCAGCCGCCCTTCGCCCGCTCCGCGTTGGTCAGCCGCAGGACCTCGTTCTCGTCGGCCGTTCCCACCGCGTCAGTCGGCGGATTGGTCGTGTTGGTGGGAACGGGAGTGGGAGTGGTGACCGTCGGCGACGGTGATGGCGTCGGCGTGGTCGTGTCGGTGGGAGTCGGAGTCGGCGTGGTCGGCGTGCAGGACGACAGCCGGACCGGCCGCGACTTGCCGGAGTTGCCGGCGTAGTCGGTGGCGACCGCGTAGTAGACACCGGGAGCGCACAGCATCGAGACCGTGACCCGGGGGCTGATGCCCCTGCCTGACGCGCTCTTGACGACCCGGTCGGGACCGGCCACCGCGCGCATGACGCGGACGCGGACGAGGGCGCTGCCCTCGCAGCCGCGCCTGGTGGCGGATGTCTGGATCTTTCCGGCGGCGGTGACCTGCGGCTTGGCCACGGTCACGCGGCATGCGGGTTGCGGCACCGTCGCGGCGTGAGCCGTGGCGACCGGCGCACCGAGGGTGGCCAGGCTCACGACACACGCGAGTACCCCTAGGGGTCTACGCATATGGGTGTCCTCCGTATGGATGGACGGCGGGTGGGCGTTCCGCATTCTGTCGGTGCTAGGCACCCTTTGTCATGAAATTTCGGACATCAATGTGTGATGGGGGTAAACCAGAGGGAGGCCTGAGGCGTCGGGAGCCCCTGCTCGGCCGGGGATTTGCGGCCGTAAGAGGTGGTTTGGGATTTTACTTAAGTGACGCCCGTTTTGTCACTCTCTGTGACCGAGGTGCTCTATGCCGTGGTGGGCGAGGCGGCTGAACCCCGGCTCGACGCGGCGCGTATCCGGGTTGCGGAAGCCGTACAAGCGGTGTCGCAGATTGACGTGGTAATCCGTATGGCTAACACTTGCTAGTGAAATAGGGGGTTGGCCACGTCCAGTGCGCCCCCTGTTTCTCCATGGGACGCCTTGCCGGATGGCTCCGCGCTCCTCGCATCCCCAAAGGAAGTCAGCATGGAGATCTGGATCAACCCCGACTGCTCCAAGTGCACCTCCGCGCTCGAACTCCTGGACACCGAGAACGCCGAATACACCATCCGCCGCTACCTCGACGACCCGCCCAACGAGCTCGAACTGCGCGAGGTGCTCACCAGGCTGCGCCTCGAACCGTGGGACATCACCCGGTTCGGCGAGGCCACGGCCACCGATCTCGGCATCGCCGGTTGGCCCCGCGACGCGGCCAACCGCAACCGCTGGATCAAGGCGCTGGCCAGCCACCCGATGCTCATCCAGCGCCCGATCATCACCGCCGGGGACGGGGCGGCCGTCGTCGGCCGTACCCCGGAGGCCGTCCGCTCGGTGCTGTCGCGCTCGTCCTGACCGCCGTTAACGGTGTGGCTCGCCCCAGACCGGCTGATCGGGGTCGGGGGTGGGGAGTGCCGCGAGGACGGTGGTCACGTTCTCCCAGTCGGTGACCTCGGTCCGGTCGGCCACGAGCCGCAGGCGCTTCGGGATCTCGTGATGGGCGTCCTGGAGGGCGTCGATGCCCTCGATGATCTGACCTGACACGGCCTCGTAGCCCACGCGGCCGCCTTCGCCCTTGAAGAAGGTGGTCCCCAGTTTGTCGTCGCCCCAGAAGTTGCCGATGGCGTTCAGCTCCGCCGCCGCGGCGTTGACGAATTCGCCGAGGTCGTGTTTCTCGGTGTCGAAGCCCGTGGCGGCGGACCTGATGTGACCTGGGTAGATCTCCATCGGAAGGCGGAGCCGCATGCCCGGCCGCACGTCGTGGGGGCTGTCGAGGATGTCGCGGTTCGCCTGGTAGATGCTCTCCCAGCGTGAGGGGTCCTCGAAGAGCCGCTCGGCGATCTCCCAGAGTGAGTCGTAGTCCCCGCCGGGCGGCGTGATGGTGACGGTCTCCGGCCGCTCCGGCGGCTTGGGGTCAGGTTCAGGAGCCATGCGTCATCCCGCTGGTTTGTGGGCCATCGTGAAATAGAGCAGCACCCTGCCGAGCGTCTGTTTCCAGGTGGGGACGAGGTCCCCGCCGCTCTCCCCGTTCAGGGCGTCGTACGTGGGGCCGTAGGTGGATCCGCCTACCATCCGGCTGATGAAGTACTGCACATCGGCGTTCTTGCTCACCGCTCTGGCCGCCGGCATGGCGGCGTCAAAGGCGCCGTAGAACGCGACCGACGCGGTGAACTCCTTCAGCATCTGCTTCCCGTTGTCGCCCCACGAGCCCGGGTCCTCGCCGCGCAGCGCTTTGACCCCGGCCACCACGCCCACGTCGCCGACCGCGAAGAAGGCGCTGCCGATGCTGTACTCGGTGAGCTTGCTCAGCACGATCCGGGCGATGTTGTGTTCGAGCAGTTTCGCCAGCAGGCCCGCCTCGGCCCGCCGCATGAGGAACTGGGTGAGCTGGTAGGCGGCCCCGGCCTGCCAGGGAAAGGTGGTGATGAACATGAAGCTGGCGAGGTTGGCCAGGGCGAGGGTCCAGTACGCGTGCTGCGCCTTCTCGATGGCCTCCGCGTACTCCAGGCACGCCTCGCTGTTCTGCCGGCAGCGCTGGGCGAGCTTGTCGGCGTAGCCCAGCGCGGGCGGGTTCGGATAGAGCCCGGCGGTCACGGCCTTCTTGTAGGCCTCGATCCCTTCGCCGCCGTTGCGCTTCCACACCGCCTCGGCGAACGGGTAGGTCCGGTTCTGGCTCTGCTCGAGCCGGTCCGCGAGCCGCGCCCAGACGGCGGCGGCCTGCCGGGTCTTGGCCGGATCGCCGTCCGGGTAGTCGACCGCGAGCATCTTGAACACGAAGGCGCCGATGCCGACCGCACCGACGCCATAGATCGCACCGCGTGCGGGACTGATGGCCATGGGAGATCAGCCGGCTACCGGCTGTCCCGGGGGCGACGGGTCGACCCCAGCACGGTGTCCGCGATGAACGGATCGACCAGGTCGGTCATCTCCTCCTCCGCGTTCCGCGCCGCGGCCCCGGCCGCTTCGAGGATCGCGGCGGCCAGCTCGTCGGAGCCCAGCCGCATGGCGCGCGGATCGATCGTGAGGCCCACGAGCGCGCCGGTCGGCGCGGTCTCGGCGACCACCCGCCCGTCCGCCGCCTCACCCCGGCCGCGCACCTCGGTGATCCGGTCCCTGAGCTGCTCCACCTGCGCGACGTCCGCGTTGAACTGCGCGAGCAGCCGCTCGATCTCCGGATCTCCGCTTCCCCGGAGCGCGTCTGCGGGCGATGTCATCGGGTCTCCCAGAGGTCGGTGCGCGTCGGCAAGGCATGACATGAGTACGTCCCCACGAGGCTCGTCTCACACACCCGCCTCGCGTGTCACGTAGATCGTAGCCCCTACAAATGGAAGGTTAACGGTCGGAAATAAAGGATTTACCAACGCTCCCGGCAGGTCAGTCCAGGATGACCCATTGACACCCTCCTAAAACCTTTTAGCTTTTTCATTGGGCGTGCTGACGGGGGGAAGCGACCACCCCTGGACCCATCCGTCAGGAACTAGAGGTCGAGCACATGGAAAAGATCCCTCCCAAGGTCGAAGAGGCAGTCGAAACCCTCAACCTCAACCCGGTCGCCCGGCGGCGCCTGCTCTCCGGCGCCGGTCTGGTCAGCGCCTCGGCCGCGGCGTCCGCGCTGCTCGCAGCGTGCACCTCCAGCCAGGGCAAACCCGCCGCGTCCGGCGGCTCGGGCGCTTCCGGGGACTTCCCCGCGACGCCCAAGTGGAAGTTCGTGCTCGTCTGCCACGTCACCACGAACCCGTTCTTCACCCCCACCCAGTACGGGGCGCAGGACGCGTGCGCGCTGCTCGGCACCGACTTCCAGTGGACCGGCTCGAAGGACTCGATCGTGGCCGAGATGGTCAACGCCTGCAACACCGCCATCTCGGCCAAGGCCGACGGGCTCGCGGTGGCGGTGGTGGACAAGGCCGCCTTCCGCGAGCCGGTCGCCAAGGCGCTGGACGCGGGGATCCCCGTGGTGTCGTACAACGCCGACGGCGCCCGTGACGACAAGGGCAGCGCGCGGCTGGCCTACATCGGCCAGGGACTCTACGAGTCGGGGTACGCCCTCGGCCAGCGGGCCCTTCAGCAGGTGGACTCCGGCGAGATCGCCGGATTCATCGCCACCCCCGGCGCGCTCAACATCCAGCCGCGGATCGACGGCGCCCAGCAGGCGATCAAGGACTCCGGGAAACCCGTCAAGTTCACTCCGGTCGGCACGAACGCCGACATCACCAAGGGCCTGTCGATCATCGACGCGTACGCCCAAGGCCACGCGAACCTGGCCGGGATGCTCGCCGTCGACGCCGGATCCACCCAGTCGATCGGGCAGACGGTCAAGAAGTACGGCATGCGGAGCAAGGGGCTCAAGGTCGCCGGCGGCTTCGACCTCGTACCCGAGACCCTGACGGCGATCAAGAACGGGGACCTCGACTACACCATCGACCAGCAGCCCTACCTCCAGGGCTTCCTGCCCGTGCTCTACCTGTACCTCTACAAGCTGTCCGGCGGGCTGCTCTTCCCCTCCGAGACCAACACCGGCCTGCTCTTCGTGACGAAGGACAACGTCGGCCCCTACCAGACCACCAAGACCCGCTTCGAGGGCTCCGACACCGCGCAGAAGCTCGTGCCACGCTCCGGTGCCATCCCTCATGCGTAGGATCCGCGAGGAGTTCCTGCGGCACCGGGAGGCCAGTGTCCTGGTGGTCGCGATCGGCCTGGGACTGTACTTCGTGTCGGTGACGAACGTCTTCGTCTCCTACGACAACCTGGTCAACATCTCCCAGGCCACCGCTCCCGCGGCGATCGTCGCGTGCGGCACGGTCCTGCTGCTGGTCAGCGGCGAGATCGACCTGTCGGTGGGGGTGGTGGCGGCGCTGGCGCCGTTCATGATGCACTACGCCATCGACTTCTGGGGGGTGCCCGCGATCCCGGCGATCCTGCTGGCGCTGCTGACGGGGACCGCGATCGGGTTCGGGAACGGGTTCGTCACCGTCGTGCTGCGGGTGCCGTCGTTCGTGACCACGCTGGGCACCTTCTACGCGGTGACCGGTGTGGTGCTCACCACCTCGCACGCCTATCCGGCCGAGATCCCCGCCGCCGTGGACGGGACGATCGGGCAGTGGCTCGGCGCGGCGAACTGGGCGCACCTCGGCTGGGCCCTGGCCATCGTGACCGTGCTGCACATCCTGCTGACCAGGACCCGGTGGGGGCTGCACACGATCGCGGTCGGCGGCAACCCGCTGGGCGCCTCGGAGGCGGGCGTGCGCACCGGCCGCATCAAGATAGGAAATTTCATGATTGGCGGGACGTTGGGAGCGTTCGCCGGGCTGATCGAGGCGTTCCGCATCCACACCATCGATCCGAACATCGGCGGCGGCACCGGACTGATGTTCACCGCGGTCTCGGCGGCGGTGATCGGTGGCACGGCGCTCGCGGGCGGGTCCGGGACCATCATCGGCTGCGCGCTCGGGGCGCTGGTGCTGGCCGAGCTCCAGAACGGGATGAACCTCATCGGCATCTCCGCCAACCCGTACTTCCTCATCCTGGGTGCCGCGATCCTGCTGTCCATGATCGCGAACGTCTCGTTGACCCGGTTGCGAAGGGCGGGACGGACATGACCGCGATCCTTCGTACCGAGTCCCTGTCCAAGCGGTTCGGCGCGGTCACCGCGCTCCAGGAGGTCAGCCTGACCCTGGAGCAGGGGGAGGTGCTGGGGCTCATCGGCGACAACGGCGCGGGCAAGTCCACGCTGGTCAAGCTCCTGTGCGGGTTTCACCAGCCCGACTCGGGCCGCATCCTGCTCGACGGCGAGGAGATCGCGCTGAAGTCCGTACGGCAGGCGCGATCGCTGGGCATCGACATCGTCTACCAGGACCTCGCCCTGATCAACGAGCTCAGCGTCTACCACAACATGTTCCTGGGCCGCGAGCACGTCGGGTTCGGGCGGCTGCTGAGCAACCGGCGCATGCGCCGGCTGGCCGCCGAGCACCTGGAGGCCATGGGGGTCCGCATCCCCTCGGTCGACGTCGAGGTGGCCAAGCTCTCGGGCGGGCAGCGGCAGGCGATCGCCGTGGCCCGCTCGGTTTACTCGCGATCGAGGATCCTGCTGCTCGACGAGCCGCTGGCCGCCATGGGCGCCAAGGAGGGCGCGCTGATCCTCGACCTGGTCAGCGATCTCAAGGCGCGTGGCGAGGTGTCCATCGTGATCATCGCCCACAACTACGCCCAGATCCTGGAGGTCTGCGACCGGGTCAACCTCCTCCAGCACGGCACGATCACCTTCGACAAGCCCACGGCGCGGACCTCGCTCCAGGAGCTCACGGACCTGGTCGTGGCGGAGTATCGCCGAGCCCGCACGAGAGGAGCACCGCAGTGACGCCCGCACGGCAAGGTGAGCGGGCTCAGGGGAGCCGGCTCGCCCCCGCTCGGGTGAGCGGGTTGCCCGCTCAGGGGAGCCAGCTCACCTTGCCGTGCAGGGCGGCGTAACCGGCGAAGGCGACGGCGTCGATGAGCGTGTGCGCGACGACGAGCGGCATGGCCCGCCCCCAGCGCTGGTACAGGCGGCCGAACACCAGCCCCATCACCACGTTCCCGACGAAACCGCCGAACCCCTGATAGAGGTGGTACGAGCCGCGCAACAGCGCCGCCACCACGACGGAGCGCCAGGGCGTCCATCCCGCCTGCTCCAGCCGGTGCAGCAGGTAGCCGCTGACGAGCACCTCTTCGAGCACGCCGTTCTGCGCGGCGGCCAGCAGCAGGACCGGGATCCGCCACCACACGTCGGGCAACTGCCCGGCGACCACCGAGAGGTTGATCCCGATGGCGTACACGACCAGGTAGAAGGCCAGCCCGGACCCGCCGATCGCGGCCGCCAGCAGGGCGCCGCGCACCAGGTCGCGGCGCGGCTCGCGGAGGTCGACGCCGATGGTCCGCATCGACTCGCCGGAGCGGACCAGCAGGTAGGCGACGAGCGCGACCGGGGCCACGCTGATCGCGATGTCGACGAGCTGCAACGTCAGGTCCAGCCAGGGCCGCCCCGGAGCCAGCGACCGGACGAGCACGGCCTGCTGGCCCTTCAGCTCCTCGGGCGCCGTGAGCGCGCCGATCAGCCGGACGAGCGCCAGGAGGCCACTGGCCCCCAGCGAGACGGAGAACACCACGATGATCTCGGCCTTGATCAGCCTCGGCCCGAGAGTCGGCAGTGGTGTGGCGGGGGACTGCGCGGTCATGGCCGCGATGCGGGAGGTTGAGGATCCGTCGGCCAGCTGTCCGGCCGCCCGCCGAAGTCATAGTCGTGGACCTCGATGTCGGCGTACCGGTCCGGGGTCAGGATGGCGCGTGCCGCGTCCTGGTCCGGCGCCCGGAGCAGCGCCGCCGTGCCCAGCCAGGTGGTGCCGTCGTCGGCCAGCAGCGGCCCGTACGCGATCAGCTCGTCCCGGCCGGGCGGCACGGTGAGATCGGCGGCCTGCCCTGAGCCCAGGCCGAGCACCAGGTATTTGCCGCCATCGGTCCGGCCACCGGGGAAGTCCCACATGGTGCGCCCCAGCAGGTTGCGCCACCGGCGCACCAGCACGTCACGGTAGACGCCGGCCTGGTAGTTGGGCTCGTCGAAGGCGAACGCGCGGGCGGCGGCGGCATCCGGCAGGTCGAGGATGTGCACGCTGCCGGTGGGCGTCTCGTCGTCGCCGGCGGCGAAGGTCGGGCCGCGGGCGATCATCTCCTTCGCGTACCCGTCCATGTACGACCAGTGCTCCTCCAGCAACTCGTCGCGCAGCGCCACCGAGCCGGGCCGATCGCGGTGGTAGCAGAAGAACTCCATCCCCACAGTGTGTACTACCTGGATCCCGGCGATAGCCGTCAGCGCGGGAAGAAGTCGGCGCTCTGGACATACTCCATCGCCTTGGCGAACGCCGGGTCGCTGAGGCGCGCCTCGAGCTCCTCCGGTCCGACCTCTTCGACGCGGGTCTGGATCCACCACAGGTTGCCGAGCGGGTCGCGCACCCGTCCCACCTTGTCGCCCCAGTACAGGTGGGTGACCTCGGTCACCGAGGTGCCGCCGGCCGCGACGGCCCGCCGGTGCACGGCGTCGGCGTCGTCGACGTACAGGCGCAGGAACGCGGGCGTCGGCGGCCAGTCCGGCACCGCGTCGAACAGCATCACCACCGCGTCGCCGATCCGGACCTCCGCATGACCGATGCGGCCCTCCTCGTCGGTCACCCGGCCGAGCTCCTCGGCGCCGAACGCCTCCTTGACGTAGTCGATGAACCGGGCGCTGTCGCGGCAGGCGACGAACGGCGTGACGGTGGTGTAGCCCTCGGGAACGGCCATGATGTCTCCTTCGAAAGCGGGTAATGCCACGCTAGAGGGCATGTAGGTCAATTCCTGTCCCACATGCGGGCATGCTGGATCCATGGCGTCCTCACGGCTGCTCGACCTGCTGTCGCTCCTGCAGATCCCGCGCGAATGGCCGGGCGGTGAGCTGGCCGAGCGGCTCGGCGTCAGCCGCCGTACGATCCGCCGCGACATCGACCGGCTACGCGGCCTCGGCTACCCGGTGGACGCCACGATGGGCGCCGACGGGGGCTATCGCCTGGCCGCGGGTACGGCCATGCCGCCGCTGCTGCTGGACGACGACGAGGCCGTGGCCATCGCGGTCGGGCTGGCCACGGCCGCCAGGAACCCGGTGCGGGGCATCGCGGAGGCGTCGGTGCGGGCCCTGGCCAAGCTGGGGCAGGTGCTGCCCGCCCGCCTGAGACATCGGGTGAGTTCGCTGACCTCCGCCACCGTCCCGCTGCCGGCCGCGGACGGCCCCGACCTCGATCCGGAGCAGCTGACCACGCTGGCCGCGGCGATCGCCAACCGCGAGCGGGTGCGGTTCGGCTACCCGTCCGCCGACGGGGCCGACGGTTCGCGGCTGGTCGATCCGTACCGGCTCGTCCCCGCCGGTCGCCGCTGGTATCTCCTGGGCCACGACAACGACCGTGACGACTGGCGGATCTTCCGCATTGATCGGATCTCCCGCCTGACGGCGACCGGCGCGCGCGTCACGCCGCGTGACCTGCCCGCCACGGACGCGGCGGCTTATGTCGCCGACCGGCTCTACTCGCTGACCCCTACCTACGAGGCGGTCGTCACCCTGCACGCCCCGGCCGCGGACGTGGCCCGGCGACTGGGTGCCGGTGTGGGGGAGCTCACCCCGATCGACGAGCGGACCTGCCGGCTGCGCTGCCACGCCGACACCCTGGAGTGGCTGGCCTTCCGGCTGACACTGCTGGCCTGTGACTTCGAGGTTCACGAACCCGTCGAACTCACCGGGCATCTGCGCGTGATCGCCGCCCGATTGGCCCGCGCCGCAGGCCCAGGGCCACTTCAACTGTGAAGGTTGTGTTACGTCTACGTTATCGGCTGCGCTTGACACTGGAAATGTTAGCGATAACACTCGCGGGATCGGCTGTCTCCCGTGACGCACGGGCACCTCCCCATTTCCGCAAGGAGAAACATGAGATTTCCACGATTCGCGACCGTGGTCTCCGTCCTGGCGCTTGCCACGGTCGCGACCGCGTGCGGCTCGGCCGAGAAGACGGTCGACAAGGACGCCGCCGCGAGCGCATCGGCCGGCTCGGCCGGCGCCCTGGTGGGCGTGACGATGCCGACCAAGTCGTCGGAGCGTTGGATCCACGACGGTGACAACGTCAAGACCAGCCTGGAGAAGCTCGGCTACAAGGTCGACCTGCAGTACGCGGAGAACGACATCCCGACCCAGGTCAACCAGATCGAGAACCAGATCACCAAGGGCGCCAAGCTCCTGATCATCGCCTCGATCGACGGCACGGCCATCACCACGCAGCTCCAGGAGGCGGCCGACAAGAAGATCCCGGTCGTCGCCTACGACCGGCTCATCCGTAACAGCCCGAACGTCGACTACTACGCCACCTTCGACAACTTCAAGGTCGGCGTGCAGCAGGCAACGTCGCTGCTGGTCGGGCTGAAGCTGCTCAACGCCGACGGCTCCGCGGGCAGCGCCAAGGGCCCGTTCAACGTCGAGCTGTTCGCCGGTTCGCCCGACGACAACAACGCGACGTTCTTCTTCAACGGCGCCATGTCGGTGCTCAAGCCGTTCATCGACAAGAAGACGCTCACCGTCAAGAGCGGCCAGACCGACTTCAAGACCGTCGCCATCCTGCGCTGGGACCCGGCCACCGCGCAGAAGCGCATGGAAGACCTGCTGACCAAGACCTACAGCGGCGGCACCAAGGTCGACGGCGTCCTGTCGCCCTACGACGGCCTGTCGATCGGCATCCTGTCGGCGCTCAAGAGCAACGGCTACGGCACCTCCGGCCAGCCGTACCCGATCGTGACCGGTCAGGACGCCGAGCTCGCGTCGGTGAAGTCGATCATCGCGGGTGAGCAGTACTCCACCATCTACAAGGACACCCGGCAGCTGGCCGACGTGACCGTGAAGATCGCCGACACCGTGCTCAAGGGCGGCAAGCCCGAGGTCAACAACACCAAGGACTACGACAACGGCAACAAGGTCGTGCCGTCGTACCTGCTCCAGCCGCTGATCGTCGACAAGACCAACTACGAGAAGGAACTCGTCACCACCGGCTACTACACCAAGTCTCAGCTGGGCTGACGTCATGACTGATGACATCCTGCGGATGCGCGGGATCACCAAGACCTTCCCCGGAGTAAAGGCGCTGCAAGACGTCAACCTGTCCGTACGGCAGGGCGAGATCCACGCGATCTGCGGCGAGAACGGCGCGGGCAAGTCCACGCTCATGAAGGTGCTGTCGGGCGTCTACCCGCACGGTTCCTATGAGGGCGAGATCTTCTTCGAGGGAGATCCGTGCCGGTTCGCCGACATCCGTGACAGCGAGCACCGCGGGATCGTCATCATCCACCAGGAGCTGGCCCTGTGCCCGCAACTGTCCATCGCCGAGAACATCTTCCTCGGCAACGAGCAGGCCACTCGCGGCCTGATCGACTGGAACCGGACCAACCATGAGGCGGCTGAGCTGCTGAACCGGGTCGGGCTGCGGGAGAACCCCGTGTCGCTCATCTCCGACATCGGGGTCGGCAAGCAGCAGCTCGTGGAGATCGCCAAGGCGCTGTCCAAGCGGGTGCGCCTGCTCATCCTCGACGAGCCGACCGCGGCGCTCAACGACGAGGACTCGGCGCACCTGCTCGACCTGCTGCGCGGCCTGCGTGACGAGGGCATCACGTGCGTGATCATCTCGCACAAGCTCAACGAGGTCATCGACATCGCCGACTCGATCACCATCCTGCGTGACGGCCGGACGATCGAGCGGCTCGACATGGTCACCGACCACGTCACGGAGGACCGCATCATCTCCGGCATGGTCGGCCGCGCCCTGGAGAACCGCTTCCCGCCGCACGAGCCGAACATCGGCGAGGAGGCGCTGCGCATCGAGGACTGGACGGTGCACAGCCCGGCCCAGCGTGGCCGGGTGGTGGTCTCCAACGCCAACCTCACCCTGCGCAAGGGCGAGATCGTCGGCCTGGCGGGGCTCATGGGGGCCGGCCGTACGGAGCTGGCCATGAGCGTCTTCGGCCGCACCTACGGCACCGACATCTCCGGCCGCATCTACAAGAACGGCCAGCAGGTAGAGATCCGGTCGGTACAGGACGCGATCCGCCACGGCATCGCGTACGCCACCGAGGACCGCAAGAGGTACGGCCTCAACCTGATCGAGGACATCAAGCGGAACGTCTCCGCCGCCGCGCTCCCGAAGCTGGCCCGCCGTGGCTGGGTCAACGACAACGAGGAGCACCAGGTCGCCGAGGGGTTCCGCAAGAGCATGAACATCAAGGCGCCCAGCGTGCTGAGCGTCACCGGCAAGCTCAGCGGCGGCAACCAGCAGAAGGTCGTCCTGTCGAAGTGGATCTTCACGGACGCCGACGTGCTCATCCTGGACGAACCGACCCGGGGCATCGACGTCGGGGCCAAGTACGAGATCTACTCGATCATCAATCGGCTCGCCGACGACGGCAAGGCCATTCTGGTCATCTCATCGGAGCTGCCGGAACTACTGGGCCTGTGCGACCGGATCTACGCGCTGTCGGCCGGCCGGATCACCGGTGAGGTCCCGCGCGAGGAGGCCACGCAGGAGGGCCTCATGCAGTACATGACGAAAGGACAGGACGAGATCCGATGAGCAGCAGTACCTCATCCACCGCCGCGGGGCCGGCGCCCATCGGGCAGGAGCCGCCTCCGCCGCGGGAAGCGGGCAAATCATCGTGGCTGTCGTTCAACGTACGGCAGAGCGGGATCTATGTCGCGTTCGCGCTGATCGTCGTGCTGTTCGCCTTCCTCACCAACGGGGCGCTGCTCCAGCCGCAGAACATCTCCAACATCATCGTCCAGAACTCCTACATCCTGATCCTGGCCATCGGGATGATCCTGATCATCATCGCCGGGCACATCGACCTGTCGGTGGGCTCCGTCGTGGCCGTCACCGGGGCCATCGCCGCCGTGCTGATGGTCAACTACGGCGTGCCGTGGCCGCTGGCGCTGGTCATCACGCTGGTCGCGGGCGGGCTCATCGGCGCGTGGCAGGGGTTCTGGATCGCCTACTACGGCATCCCGGCGTTCATCGTGACGCTGGCCGGCATGCTGCTGTTCCGCGCGCTCACGCTGACCGTGCTGGGCAACCAGGGCATCGGCCCGTTCCCTGACGCCGTCCGTACGCTGTCGAACGGCTTCACCGACGGCTACTTCGGCAACGTCCCGCTCGGCCCGCTGGGCGGCGCCGACGCGTTCAGCCTGCTGCTCGGCCTGGTGGCGGTGGCCGGCATGGCCGCCAGCCAGTGGCGCAGCCGGAAGGCACGGCAGGGTTACCGCCAGAGCGTGGACCCGCTGCCGATCTTCCTGCTCCGCATCGTCGCGGCCGCCGCGGTGATCCTCGCCGTGGTGGTGCAGCTGGCCAGGTTCAAGAACCTGCCCTGGGTGCTGATCCTGCTCGCGGCGCTGGTGCTGGGCTACTCGCTGCTGACCAGCCGCGCCGTGTTCGGCCGGCGGATCTACGCCATCGGCGGCAACCTGCAGGCGGCGCTGCTGTCCGGCGTCAAGGTCAAGTCCGTCGTCTTCTGGATCTTCGTGAACATGGGCGTCCTGTCCGCGCTCGCCGGGATCATCTTCGCCGGCCGGCTGAACCAGGCGGGGCCCACGGCGGGTAACTCCTTCGAGCTGGACGCGATCGCGGCGGCGTTCATCGGCGGTGCGGCCGTACAGGGCGGCGTCGGCAAGGTGGTCGGCGCGGTGACCGGCGGTCTGATCATGGGCGTCATCAACAACGGCATGTCGCTGGTCGGCGCGCCGAGTGAGCGGGTCATGCTCGTCAAGGGCGCCGTCCTGCTGGCCGCGGTCGCCTTCGACGTGTGGACCAAGCGCCGGGCGGCGGCCGGCACCCGCTGATCGGTTCAGCTCACCTCGGCTGAGGTGAGCTGGGCTGGGTGGTCAGCGGGTCGCCGGTGCGGTGAGCGCCAGTTCGTCCAGCACGGTGTCGGCCAGCGCCCTGGCGCTCGGCGCGTAGTCGCGGGCCAGGGCGCGGAACACCTGCTCGGCCCGGATCGCCGGCCAGTCGGCCGGCAGGTGTTCGGCCGGCAGGTGCGGGTCCTGGCGGACCAGCTGCAGCCAGTCGGTGTGCAGGAGGAGCTGCCGGGCCAGGTCGTCGGCCGCGAAGGGGAGCGGGCGCGGGGTGTCCCAGCGGTCGAGGAAGGCCCGGTAGCGGGCGGCGATCCGCTCGGTGCTGAACGCCTTGCGTACGAGGTCGGCCGTCTCGGTCGGCTCGAACGCCCGCGCCGTCAGAACGGTGATGTGATCGCCGAGTTCGAGCGGCGCGAGGATGCCCGCGACGTCCTTGGCGCCCGGCGCGATCCACAGCCCGCTCTGCAGCAGCCCGAACCCGGCCCAGATGAGCTGAGAGCGGAGGTCGTGCCGGGTGCTGCGCAGGCTGTCGGGGATAGAGAAGCCCACCAGGGTCCAGGCGCCGTCCCAATCCCGGTTGACCGCGCCGGTCTCCCAGACCCGGCGGCGCCCGTCGTCGAGCACCTCCGCCGCGTGCTCGGTGAGCCCGAAGTACATCCTGCGCCCCTGACGGTGCCGGGCCAGCAGGCCCCGCTTGACCATGCGGGTGAGCGTCGAGCGCACGGCCTCCTCGGTGACGCCGAGCCGGGCGAAGACGTCGATGACGCTGCCCGAATAGACGGCGGTGTCGCGCCCCAGCACGTAGACGCCGAGAAAGCTGAACATCAGGGACTGCGGACGGGCCGTCAGAGCGTCTCCATCGCCGAGCATCACAGCACAGAGGGTAGACGGATCCGTCACAGTCGGCAAAACTCTGACTCAGGTTGAGAAACTGCCCCATGTGTATGGGGTAGGTATCGGACTGACCGATGCGAGAGGCCGTACGCCCATGGAGAACGCGGGAGTGGGAGGGTGGCCGGCTCGCCGGGCCCAGATGACGCCGGACCGTACGGCGTTCGTCTTCCAGGGCCGGGCGGTCACCTACGCCGAGGTGCACACGCGTACGACGAAGCTGGCCGCGCGCCTGCTCGAGGCCGGGGTGGGAGCCGGAGACCGGGTCGCCTACCTCGGCGCGAACCACCCCGCGCTCGCGGAGACCATGTTCGCCACGCACCTGCTCGGCGGGATCTTCGTACCGCTGAACTTCCGGCTGACCGCGCCCGAGATCGGCTACATGCTGGACGACTGCGGCCCGGCCGTCCTCATCTACGCGCCCGAGTGCGCCGAGGTGGTCCGGGCGCTCTCCGGCACCAACGCCCTGCTCGTGCCGCTGGAGCCGGACTTCGAGAGCTGGCTGGCCGAGGGGGATTCCGCGCCGATCGACGTACGCGTCAGGCTCGACGACCTCGCGCTCATCCTCTACACCTCCGGCACCACCGGGCGGCCCAAAGGCGCTCTGCTCAGCCACGCCAACCTGGTGTGGAACACCTTCAACATGCTGATCGGCGTCGACGTGACGAGCGACGTGACGACGCTGATCGGCGCGCCGCTCTTCCACGTCGCGGCGCTGAACCAGACGCTGCTGCCGACGTTCGCCAAGGGCGGCTGCTCGGTGATCATGCCGTCCTGGGACGTGGACGGGTGCTACGACCTCATCGAGAAGCACCGCGTCACCTGGATGTTCGGCGTCACCACGATGTTCGCCGCGTTCGCCCGGTCGCCTAGGTGGGCCACGGCCGACCTGTCGTCGCTGCGCAACCTGATGTCGGGCGGCGCGCCGATCCCGGCCGCGCTCATCCGTACCTACCAGGAGCGGGGCCTGGTGTTCTGCCAGGGCTACGGGCTCACCGAGACGGCGCCGGGCGCGACCTTCCTGGAGGCCGGGCAGAGCGTGCGCAAGGTGGGCTCGGCCGGGGTTCCGGTGTTCTTCACCAACGTACGCGTGGTCCGGCCCGACCTCACCGGCACGGCCATCGGCGAGCCGGGCGAGGTGCTGGTCCAAGGGCCGAACGTGACCCCCGGCTACTGGCAGAACCCCGAGGCGACCAAGGCGGCGTTCGTGGCGGGCGGCTGGCTCCGTACGGGCGACATCGGCGCGTTCGACGGCGAGGGCCATCTGTACCTCGTGGACCGGGTCAAGGACATGTACATCTCGGGCGGGGAGAACGTCTATCCGGCGGAGGTCGAAGGCGTGCTCTTCGAGCACCCGGCCGTGGCGGAGGTCGCCATCGTCGGGGTGCCGGACGCCACCTGGGGCGAGGTCGGGCGGGCCTTCGTGGTCTGCCGGGCGGCCGTCACCGGCGAGGAGCTGCGGGAGTTCCTCGACGGGCGGTTGGCCAGGTACAAGATCCCACGCTACTTCGACCTGGTGGACGACCTGCCCCGGACCGGCTCGGGGAAGCTCCAGAAGGCCGAGCTGCGGGGCCGCCCGCTCAACCGGCCCGGCTGAGACGCGGATCACATATCCCGGACGGATGTCACACCTGGCAGGCCCACACGGCTCTATGGAGGTGATCGCACATAGATAGGCCCAGTGAAAGCGCTGGCCAACGACAAGCGACTGCTGATCCTCGAATGGCTGCGCGAACCTGAGCGGCACTTCCCGCCGCAGCGTGACGGTGACCTGGTCAGTGACGGGGTCTGCTCGCTGTTCATCGCGGAGAAGCTCGGTGTGAGCCAGCCGACCTGCGGCGGGCATCTGAAGGTGCTCAGCGTGGCGGGGCTGGTGCGCGGCAAGAAGATCAAGCAGTGGGTGTTCTACCAGCGGGACGAGGGGCGCATCGCGGCGGCCAAGGAGGCGCTGGGCGGCGACTGGTGAGGCGCTTGGACAGGGGGCAGGGAGCACGGGCCCTTGGCCGATGCTCCCTTTTGCGTGCGGCACTCCGTTACGGGCACGGCACGATCTGGTCGGCGGGACCGCCGATCTGAGTCCAGTTGGTGCCGACTCCGGTCCACTTGTAGACGGCGTTGCGATTGGGTGACAGGCCGTAGATGGCGTTGTTGCTGACCGCCCAGCTATAACCGGGGCCGCCTATGTGCTGCCAGTTGAAGGGCGAGTTGAGGTAGGCCCAGATGCTGCTGCCGTTGGGCGAGGTGGCGAATACCCCGAAGCCTCCCCCGTACAGCCAGTTGGCCGGGCCGCCGATCTGGGTCCAGTTGGTGCCGACTCCGGTCCATCTGTAGACGGCGTTGCGGTTGGGTGAGAGGCCGTAGATGGCCTGGTTGGTGACCGCCCACGTAGCGCCGGGGCCGCCTATCTGTTGCCAGTTGAAGGGCGAGTTGAGGTAGGCACGGATGCTGCTGCCGTTGGGCGAGGTGGCGAATACCCCGAAGCCTCCCCCGTACAGCCAGTTGGCCGGGCCGCCGATCTGGGTCCAGTTGGTGCCGACACCGGTCCATCTGTAGACGGCGCTGCGGTTGGGTGAGAGGCCGTAGATGGCCTGGTTGGTGACCGCCCACGTAGCGCCGGGGCCGCCTATGTGCTGCCAGTTGAAGGGCGAGAGGTAGCGGTGAATGCTGCTGCCGTTGGGCGACGTGGCGAACAGGCCGATGCCTCCGCCGTACAGCGTCCCAGCCGGGCCGCCGATCTGGGTCCAGCTGGTGCCGTAGCCGTTGTAACGCCACACGGACGTGCCGCCTGGAGCCAGCGAGCAGATGGTGTTGGTGGCGGCGGCGGCCGGCGTCGCCACCAGTCCCACCATGGCCATGACCAAGGCAAAGAGCCCGGCAAATGTCCGGATAGTGCGTGTCTTGCCCGAAGCTCGACCGGGGTTGAATGTCACGCTCATGCTGATCCTTTCTGGTTGGAAACTCCGTCAGGTTGGCATCACGGGCTGTAACGGGGCTCCAACCAGGCTGGAACGCGTTATGTCACCGACGACGTAGCGCGAGAAGGCCGACGGGGTTGGCGTTGGAGAGGGGATCGGAATGCGGGTGAGACTGCTGGGGCCGGTCGACGTGCTGGTCGACGACGTCCCGCGACCGGTGCGGGGACTTCGCCGCACGGCCGTGCTCGCCGCGCTCGCGCTGCGGCCCGGTGCGGTGGTCAGTGTCGACCGGTTGGTCGAGGCGGTCTGGGGTACGGCCGCACCGGCCTCGGCCGCCACAACGGTGCAGTCCCATGTCTCGTACCTACGCGGCGTGCTGAACCGCCGGGAGGCGATCACGGCCCGCAGGCCCGGCTATCTGCTGGACCTCGACGAGCTAGAGCCCACGGACGTCCAGGCCGCCGAGCGCCTCATCCGGCAGGGGATGGAGTCTGCCGCGGCGGACGCGCGGGCCAGCCGGCTGCAGGCCGCGGTGGCGTTGTGGCGGGGGGCGCCGCTGGCGGAACTGACCGGGCTGGCCTGGTTCGACGAGCAGGCCCAGCGGCTGGAGCAACTGCTGTTGCAGGCACGGCACGCGCTCATCGACGCCCGGATGGCTCTCGGACAGCATCTCCAGCTCGTCCCCGAGCTGTCAGATCTGAGCAGGCAGCACCCGCTGCACGAACAGGTTCATGCGCAGCTGATGCTCGCGCTGTACCGGGCCGGCCGGCAGTGCGAGGCTCTGGCCGTGTACCAACGGCTGCGCCGTACCCTGGCGGACGAGCTGGGCATCGATCCCAGTCAGCCGCTGCGGGAGCTGGAGATCGCTGTGCTGAGACAGGATCCGGCCCTGGACCTGCCTTCTTCGCCGTCGCCCGCCTACTTGACGCGAAGCCACCCCACGGCTGCCAACCGCTCCGGTCGTCCTGGTGATCTCGGGCACGGCTGGGGCCGGAAAATCCGCCGGTGCCCCCGTGGACGCGGCCAGGGTCATCCGCACCCTTCGTGACGCGAGCGGATCTCGTCCGGTATAGGGGCTCAGGTTCGGTCTCCCCGGTCGGACAGCGGAATGGTCTCAGACTCGGTACGCGTGCGCAGACGGAAGGCGCGCCGGTAGGCGGCGGGGGTGGTGCGCAGGACGTCGTGGAAGCGGCGGCGCAGGTTCGTGGCCGAGGAGAGGCCCATCCGGGCGGCGATCGCGTCCACGGACAGGTCCGTCTCCTCCAGCAGCGCTCGCGCCCCGGCGATCCGCTGCGCGAGCACCCACTGACCGGGACTGACGCCGAGCTGGGCGGCGAACATCCGGGCCAGCGTCCGGGCCGACACCCTGGCGCGGGCCGCCAGGTCGTCGACGGTCAGCGGTTCGCCGAGCCGTTCCGCGGCCCAGGCCAGCAAGGGGGCGAGGGAGTCGGGCACCCGGTCCGGCGATGGCGCGATGGCGTACTGGAGCTGCCCGCCCTCCCGGTGTGGCGGCATGACCATGTGGCGGGCCACCTTCGCGGCGTACGCGGCCCCATGGTCGGCCCGGACGAGATGCAGGCACAGGTCGATCCCCGCGCTGGTGCCGGCGCTGGTGGCCACGTCGCCGTGGTCCACGTACAGCACGTCGGAATCGACGGTGACGGCGGGGAAGCGTTCGGCGAGCTCGGCCGCCAGCCGCCAGTGGGTGGTGGCCCGCCGTCCGTCGAGCAGCCCGGCCTGCGCCAGGACGAACGCGCCCGAGCAGATGGCGGCGATCCGCGCGCCGCGCGTGTACGCCCGGCGGAGCGCGGCGAGCACGGCCGCCGGGGCCGTACGGGCCTGCCAGCCCGGGATGACGACCGTGTCGGCGTTCTCCAGCGCGGTCAGGCCCTCGGTGACCGTGATCGAGTAACCGGCCAGGGTGGGCACCGGTCCCGGTGTCTCGGCGCAGACGCGGAAGTCATAGTGGCGGACGAGCCCCGGCCGTACGGTGGCGAACACCTCGGCGGCGCAGCTCAGCTCGAACGTCGCCTGGGGCGGGCTGGCCAGCGCGACGACGCGATGCTCTGACGACATGGCAGAAAAGTACTCTATGACGTCTTTTCTGGCACTGGGTGGGTGCCCGTCGCGCTCGCCAGGATGGTGGCATGGAAACGGACCGGCAGGCATTGCACATCGACGACGTGGAACCGGTGGAGGTGGCGCCCGGCATCATCAGGAGGCGGCTCACCGCGACCGGGCTGGCGCGGGGCTGGCTCATCGACTTCGCCCCCGGCACGCAGTGGCCCGAGGTGGACGTACACGAGGGGGAGGAGCGTTACTACGTGCTCAGCGGCGAGGTGATCGAAGGCGAGACGCGGTACGTGGCGGGCAGCTACGTGGTGTTCGCAGCGGGCAGCCGTCACCAGCCGCGGACCGAGACGGGGGCGCGCATGCTCGGTATCAACCTCCTGGTCAGCTGATAGCGGCAAAATGGGGGACATGACCGACTCGCAGCTTGTGGGAGCGATCTGCCTCCCCGATGGAACCCATGTTCGCGGCCGTGGCCTGTTGGCCGAGCCGCCTACGGGGCCCGCCCCCGACTACGGCCTCTACCTGGGAACCTCGAAGTTGCGGCGGCGTGGCGGGGCCGGGCTGTCGTGGCCGCACGACTGGATCGACTGGCCGGACTTCCTGCTGCCGCGCGACCGCGACGGCGCGGTCGGCCTGATCCGCTCGTTGCACGAGCAGGCCAAGGCCGGTCGCCAGGTAGAGGTGGCCTGTGGACATGGCGTCGGCCGGACCGGCACCGTGATCGCCTGCCTGGCCGTGCTGTCCGGACTGTCGCCGGACGAGGCGATCACCTGGACACGGGAGCATCACAACCGGCGGGCGGTCGAGACCCCGTGGCAGCGCAGGTGGGTGACACGCTTCCCGGTGGGATGAGCGCCCGGCTCAGAGGCGGTCGACGATCGTCTGGAGCTGGGCGACCTCGTCCCGCTGGTGGGTCGCCATGTGCGTGGCTACCTTCTTGACCTTGGGGTCGGCCCCCTCGGCCTCCTGGGTACGGACCATCTCGATCGCGCCGTTGTGGTGCACGATCATGTGCCGGGCGAACAGCTTGTCGAACTTCTTGCCCTTGGCCTTCTTGAGCTGCTCCATGGCCTCCTCGGAGATGAGACCCGGCATCTCATGACCCACATGGCTGGACATCGCGGGTTTGTTCCACGCCGTCAGCCAGCCCTTCATGGTCTGGATCTCCGGCTCCTGGGAGGCCTTGATCTTCTCGGCGAGCTCCGTGACCTCGATGTCGCTCGCCCGCGACGTCGCCAGGCCGGCCATCTCCACCGCCTGCTCGTGGTGCGGGATCATCATCTGCGTGAACATGACGTCGGCGTCGTTGAACACGACCGACGGTGACGCGGCCGTCGTGGCGGCGGCGAGCCCGCCGCCCGACCTGCCGTCCTGGCCGGTCATGTCGTTGCCTCCGCACGCCGTGAGCAGGGCGAGTGTGCCCGTGGCGGCGGTGTAGGAGATCTTGCGTTTCATGCGCACCGCGACGTGATCCCTTCTCGGTCCAGTCGGCTTACGGGTAGGGCGTGGTGCCGCGCCCGGGTGGACGGGCGCGGCACCACGAATGTGGGGTGATCGCCGGTGAGTCAGGCGGACAACGGGTTCACGGCCCGGTGGTGCAGCCCGGTGACGGGGATCTCGTGCAGGCTCCCGGAGTACAGATACTGGGTCATGCCGACCAGTAATCGCCGTACGTCCTCCTGCGGCCGGACCACCAGGCGAAGGAACTGGCTGGTCGTGCCCAGCTTGTTGCCGCACTCGCGGACGTACACGCCGTGCTCGGAGAGCAGGTGGTCGCGCAGCGGCACCCCGTCGTGCCCCGGGGGCAGCTTCACCAGCAGGAAGTTGCCCTGGGAGGCGTAGACGGTCAGCTCCGGCATCGCGCTGAGCTGGTGGAACATCGCCCGCCTGTCCTGGCCGAGCCGCCTGAGGCTCTCCTGGTACTCGGGCCGGCACTGCTTCATCATGAACACCACGACCTCGGCGAACGAGTTCAGGTTCCACTTGGGCAGCGCGTCGCGTACCTTCCCGGCCAGCGCCGGGTTGGCGACCATGTAGCCGAACCGGATGCCGTGCAGCCCGAAGTTCTTGCCCAGGCTGCGCAGCACGATCACGTTGGGCCGGACCGCGGCCTCCGCGGCCACGCCCGGGTACGGCTCGGCGTCCACGAACTCGCCGAACGACTCGTCGACGATCACCAGATCCAGGTCGATGAGCAGGTCGAGCAGGCGCAGGACCTCGTGCTTGGGCAGGTACCCGCCGTCGGGGTTGTTGGGGTTGCAGATCACCGCCACGCGGGAGCCGCGCATGCGGACGAAGCGCACGAAGTCATTGACGTCGAGGCCGAAGTTGTGGCTCTCCATCAGCGGGTACATGTCGACCCGCTTCCCGGTCTCCATCGGCTGGTCGGTCCAGCGGCCGAAGGTGGGGATCGGCACCGCCAGGCTCTCCTTCACCAGCAGGTGGTCGATCCAGGTGATCAGCTCGGTGGACCCGTTGCCCATGGCGACCGTCTTGGGGTGGAGTCCGAGGGTGGAGCAGAGCTCCGCCGTGATGGTGTCCGCGTCACTCGGATAGAACTTGAGGATCGTCTCCAGGTTCCTCCCCAGATGCTCGAATATTTCCGGGGTCGGGAAGTAAGGGTTACACGGGATGCAGAAGTCCACCGGGGCAAGCTGCCCCGATGAGCCGCGCAGCAGTGAGAAGTACGAAGGGCTGTGCGCCTGCGCTCGCAAAAGGCTGAGCTCCACGACACCTCCTGGGGCACGTGTCCGGACGTGAGTAGGTACGCGGGGCTTTGGGAGTCGGTTCAGCCGAAACTGATCTTTCGGCCCGCGCCTTCGTCGAGGAAGCCCGTTGTCGGCCCTATTTGGCGGACCACATTCCCAGGTGGGAGCCCGTGTCGGATGCCTGGATGGCGGCCGGGTCGAACGAGAGGCCGCCTTCGGCGGTCAAGCCGCCGGGTGAACCGGGCAGCACCCAGGCCGCTCCGGTCTCGGCAACTGTGCGGCCCTCTCCGGCGCTCGGCTTGGCCCGGCCGTCCTCTCCAGGGGAGCCGACGCCTGGCTTGGCCCCGCTGTCCTCTCCGGGGGCGCCCACACCGAGGTCGGCGCGGCCGTCGCCGTTGAGGTCGAGCAGGCTGACGGAGGCGCCGAACCGGTCTCCGTCCTCGGCGGTCCCGGGAACGCCTGGGCTGGCCTGGGTGAACAGCCGCGCCCCGGTCGGGCCGCCCCTGCCGCCTCTGAACAGCAGCACGGCGCCACCACCGGTCTTGCCGGGCACGCCCGCGGCGATGTCGGCGTACCCGTCGCCGTCCACGTCTCCGGTGGCGAGGTCGAAGCCGAACTGATCTCCTCGCGCGCCGATCCCCGGCACGCCGGGGCTGTCCTGGGTCAGGGTGCGGGTGCGGCGGCCGGGACCGTCCGCCGAGCCGTACAGGACCTTGATGGTGCCTTCGTCAGCCTTCAGGGTGTCGACGAAGCCGCTGGGGATGACGCGCAGCACCAGGTCGCCGTAGTGGTCGCCGTCGAGGTCGCCCACGCTGCCGGTGGCGGCCGCGTCCAGCCGCCTCGGCCGCCCGGCGAGCCCCTGCGGGCCGCCCTTCCAGAACAGGGACGGCTCGGCCGTCTCCTCCCAGGCGTGCGTGGTGACCAGGTCGTCCTTGCCGTCGCCGGTCAGGTCGCCGGCCACCAGCCTGGTCGGATGCTCGTAGGACCCGTCCAGGACGACCTTGCGGGCCGGGCGGCCGGCACGCGGGAACGGGCCGTGGAAGACGTTCACCAGCCCCCGCTCGCTGGTGGCGGCCAGGTCGTCCTTGCCGTCGCCGTCGAAGTCGCCGACCGCCAGCTCCTGGCCCTCGGTCCGGTCGACCAGGTCCGGCGGTACGTCGGTGCGCGGGGGGTCGATCAGCGGGGTGCCCAGCGCCAGCCCGTCCTTGCCGCCCCACAGCAGGGTGACGAACCGCCGGTCCAGCTCGAAGGGGTTGTACGAGCTGACCGCCAGGTCGGTGTAGCCGTCGGCGTCGAAGTCACCGGCGGCGGTGCGGGCCCCGAACGCGTCCCCGGCCACGGGATCGCCGGCCACGTTGGAGCTGTCGAGGTGCAGGATCCGGCGCCGGGCGGGATCGACGCCACCGGCCGCCCCATACAAGATGGCGATATATCCGGCTTTGAGGGTGTGGCCGACCGTACCCGCCGGGGCTGAGACCGCGTAGTCCTCGAATCCGTCACGGTTGAAGTCGACCTTGGCCGCGGTGAAGCCGACCGGGGTGGCGGTGCTCGGCGAGCTCGCGGCGGGCCGGGAGTCGCCCTCGTGGGGCCGGGATTCGGCGCCGCCCAGCACGAGGGACGCGCAGATCACCGTACACATGACGCCCCGCACAGATCCTCCACCGGCGCTCGACCTCAGCACGATACACAACGAGTGGTTGACACCATCCGGGTCGAGCGGAAAAGATACGGTCGTCCGTACAACTTAGGACGTGAGCGTATGACCGACTGGGAACGCCGGCTGGCCCTCGACCCGTCAGCCGTGGTGCCGCTCTACTACCAACTGCGCGAGCGCCTGCGGGCGGCCATCCGTGACTGCGAGCCCGACACGCCCATCCCCGCCGAGAAGGACCTCATGGCGTACGCGGGCGTGAGCCGGGCGACGGCCCGCCGGGCGATCGGCGACCTGGTGCAGGAGGGCCTGCTGGTGGCCAGGCAGGGCAGCGGCACCTACACCGCGCCGCTGGCCGTGGCCCCCGAGCTGGGCGCGGGCCCGGTCGGCTTCACCGAGACGATGGCGCGGCTCGGCCGCAGGCCGACGACGCAGGTGCTCAAGGCCCATCTGCAGCCGGCGGGCGCCGAGGTCGCCGTGGCGCTCGGTGTCCGGGAGACGGAGCAGATCGTCTTCATCGAGCGGCTGCGGCTGCTCGAAGGCGCGCCCTGCATGCTGGAGAGCGCCCACCTGCCCGCCGAGCTGGTGCCCGGCATCCTCGACGAGGACCTGACAGGTTCGCTCTACGACCTGCTGCGGGTGAAGTACGGACTGTCCCCCGCGAGTGGCAGGGAGACGATCGGCGCGGTCAACGCCGACTACCGGCTCGCCCAGCTGCTGCATGTCCCCATGGCCGCGGCCCTGCTCGCGACCGCCCGCAACACGTGCACCGAGAGCGGTGTCGCGCTCGAATACACCATCCGCCACGCGCGCGGCGACTTCGCCGTGTTCTCCGTGGAGCTCAACGACGCCAAGAACGCCCTGATGGGCCAGTAATACCCCCCAAACAGTCATCTACCTGGACGGCATCGCCGTTCCGGAGGTTGAGCATGTCCATGATGACCCGGCGCAACTTGCTCAAGACCGCGGCGCTGACCACGGCGTCCGGCCTGCTGGCCGCCTGCGGCTCCGCCGAACCGGTGGCCACGGTGCCCGCCGACGGGGTGCCGCGAGGGAAGATCTCCGTCTGGCTGCACCAGACCAAGGCGTACGACGCGGTGTTCACCCCGCTGCTGCGCAGTTACATGCAGGAGTTCGGCGGTGTCGACATCACCCCGCTCTACGTGCCGGTGGACAAGCTCGACGCCAAGCTGCTGACCGCCTTCGCCGGTGACGTGCCGCCCGACCTGTTCAGGATCGGCGGCTGGACCATTCCGGGTCACGCGCGCAAGGGCCGGCTCGCCCCGATCATCCCCAAGGCCATGGGCGTGGCCGACGAGAAGGCGCTGGTCCAGGACTACGACGAGCACGCGATCAGCTCGCTGTCGTACGAGGGCAAGCTGTACGGCGTCCCCACCGACTACACGATCTGCTACCTCTACTACCGCAAGGACAGGTTCGCGGCAGCCGGCCTCGATCCGGACAAGCCGCCCACGACCTGGGAGGAGGTCGCCGAGTACAGCAAGCGGCTGACCTCGGCCGACGGCAAGAAGGTGGGCCTGCAGTGGATCCTGGGCAATCCGCAGTGGACGCTGATGCAGCTGCTCGCCCTGGTCAAGGGGAAGGGCGGCACGATACTCAGCCCCGACGCCGGCAAGGCGACGCTGGCCACTGACGCGGGGGTCGAGGCGCTGCGCTACTACGGGAGCCTGGGCAACGCGAAGCTGTCGAACCCGCTGTCCGGCTTCGGGCTGTTCGCCACCGGCGAGGCGGCCATGCTGGTCTCCGGGCTGTTCGCGATGGACCTGTTCCCCTCGCTGAACCCCAAGCTGACCTTCGGCGACGTCTTCGACATCGCCCCGATGCCGCGCTGGGACGCGGGCAAGCCGGTCGCCCCGGCCTACACCTGGGGGTGGGCGGTGGCCAAGCAGTCGAAGCTGCCGTACACCGCCTGGCACTTCGTCGACTACCTCCAGCGCCAGGACGTCGCGGCCAAGCAGCTCAAGGACGCCAGCATCCTCACCCCGGTCAAGGGCTGGGAGAAGTTGTCAGGCGCCGACCAGAAGGCGCTGGACATCATGGCGGCCGCGGCCCCCTACGCCGACTTCGGCCCGCAGACACCGGTGTGGAACGAGATGGCCAAGGCGCTGACCGACGCGGCCGACGCGGTGGCCTTCGGCAAGAAGACGCCCGAGCAGGCGGCGGCGGACTTCGACCAGGCGATGCGGATGACGCTGTGACGGTGTCCTTACGCCTGGTGCCGCCCGTCACAAAGGTCTCGGGCAAGGGCCAGCGGTGGGCGGAGGCACGCACCGGCGGTCTGCTGGCCTTACCGGCGGCGGTCTACTTCCTGGTCTTCTGGCTCGTGCCGTTCGTCGCGGCCGTGTACCTCAGCTTCACCAGCTACGACTTCGCCGGGACGCCCGAATGGACCGGCCTGGACAACTACCGCAGAATGCTCGGCGACCCCGGCTTCTGGAACTCGGCCCGGGTCACCGCCGCCTACACGATCGGGTCCGTGGTCCCGTCGATCGTGCTCGGCCTGGCGATCGCGGTGCCGCTGAGCAAGCCGGGCCGCTACAACGCCTTCCTTCGCGGGCTGGTGATGATCCCGGCGGCGATGCCGCTGGTGGCCACCTCGATGGTGTGGTCGGTGATCTTCGCCGACAAAGGCCTGGCGAACGCGCTGATCGGGCTCGTCGGAGTGGAGCCGAAGCCGTGGCTGACCGACGAGGGGCTCGCGCTCTGGGCCCTGGTGATCATGACGACCTGGAAGCACCTCGGGCTGTTCGTGATCATCCTGACCGCCGGGCTGCAGGGGCTGCCGCTGAGCGTGTTCGAGGCGGCCGCGCTCGACGGCGCCGGTCCGATTCGGGTCTTCTACCGCATCACGCTTCCGCTGCTACGCCGAACGCTGCTGTTCGTGCTGGTCATCGCGGTGGTCGGGGCGATGCAGTCGTTCGTGCCCGCCTTCCTGCTCACCAAGGGCGGCCCCGCGGGCGCCACCGAGGTGCTGCCGCTCTACCTGTGGGCGACCGGCTTCGGGTTCGAGCGCATGGGCTACGCCTCGGCGATCGCGATGGTGCTGCTGGTGGCCATGCTGGCGCTCTCGCTCGTGCAGTTCAGGGTGCTCAGGGGAGGCGAGGACGGGTGAAGGTGGTCCGCAACACCCTGCTGACGCTGGTCGTGGCCGTCCTGCTGCTGCCGGTGTACGCGATGTTCGCGGTCTCGTCCGCGTCGGACGCGACCGATCTCGGCGGGTTCGGCTTCGACATCTCCCAGCTGGGCGCGCACGTCACGCAGCTGTTCGACCAGGGCGGCTTCCCCCTCTACCTGCGTAACAGCCTGATCCTCGCGCTCGGCATCGGCGTCCTCGAAGTGATCTTCTCCTCGGCCGCCGGATACGCGCTCGCGCAGCTCAGGTTCCCCGGCAGCCGGGTGCTGTTCGCGGTCATCGTGGGGACGCTGTCGCTGTCGCCGATCGTGGTGCTCGTGCCGATGTACCTCATCGTCAAGGAGCTGGGCTGGATCAACTCCTACCAGGGGATGATCGTGCCGTTCATGATGAGCGCGTTCGGGGTGTTCCTGGTCCGCCAGTTCGCCCTGGCCCTGCCGCATGAGCTGCTGCTGTCGGCGCGGGTCGACGGCGCGAGCGAGTTGCGGATCTTCGTCCGCATCGGGGTGCCGCTGCTGCGGCCCGCGCTGCTCACGCTCTTCCTGCTGCAGTTCCTCGCGCAGTGGGACAACCTGCTGTGGCCGCTCATCGTGGCCAACGATCCCGGCCTCTGGCCGCTGCCCGTGGGGCTCTCGCAACTCCAGACGGAGTACGACTTCAGCATCGGCCTGGTCAGCACCGCGGCCCTGATCACGGCGGTGCCGCCGCTGGTGCTGATGTTCCTGCTGCAGCGCTACTACGTGGCGGGGCTGACCTTGGGAGGGGTACGGAAATGAGCGCGTTCGGCGCATGGACCACCGCGTACGGGCTGCCCGCCTTCGCCTACACGATGGATCAGGACAGCGACCCGCGCGCGGAGTGGAACCCCGTCCTGGATCCGCTCACCCGGCGGCACTTCGTCCATGTCGGCAACCGGCGCATCACGCTGGTCGCGGACAACTACGGGCTCAGCGACCTGTTCGACGAGCACACCGGGCTGCTGTGGCTCACCCGTGGCACGGGGGTGACGCGCGTCGGCACCCTTTCCACCGATATTTCGGGATCGGAGCGGGTCTTCGGGCCGACGTTCGCGATCGTCCGGGTCGCCGACGACCGCGTGGCCCTGGACCGCACGGTGCTGTGCCCCGAGGGTGAGCATCCGTGGGTGCTGATCCGGCTGCACGTACGCAACCTGCTCGACGAGCCGGTACGGCTGGAGCTGACCGAGGAGTGGACGGCCGGGGCGGCCCGGGTCGAGCTCATCAGCGGCGCCAAGCCGAGCGAGGATCCCGGGCTGGAGCTGGAGCTCGTCGGCGGCCCGAGGACCGGGTCCGGCCGCCTGGCCATCCCCCTGGAACTGGCGGCGGGCGGAGAGCGGCTGCTGGAGCTGAGATACGGGCTGCTGGACAGTGCGACGGATGGCCGGATGGGTGAGGTGACCGGCTCGTTCGCCGGCAGCCTCGCCGCGCTGCGCGAGCGGCTGCCGAGGGCGGTCGCGGCGCGGGCGCCCGAGGCCGAGCGGGAGGTCCCGTGGCACGCGGCGCTGCTGACCGGCGCGGCCTGCGCCGACGGCGTGCTCGGCGGGCACACCCTCGACCAGGGCTCGTGCTACTCCTTCCGGCACGGCTTCAACGGCGCCGCGCGCGATCCGCTCCAGCACGCGCTGCCGCTGGTCTACATCGAGCCGGACCTGGCCCTGTCCGTGCTGCGCAACACGTGCGCGTGGGGCGGCCCCGACGGCGACCTGCCTTATGCGCTCGGACCGGACAAGCAGCCATGGACCGACCTGTTCCGGCCCTCGGACCAGAACCTGTGGGCCCTGTGGCTGGCGGCCGAATACCTGAGCGCGACGGGCGACCTGGCGGCCTTCGGCGAACCCGTGCCGTACCACCCGGTCCACAGGGCCACGCCGGTGTCGCTCGGCGCGAACCTGCGCCGGCAGTTCAGGTTCCTCACCGACGTGGTGGGCCGGGGAGAGCACGGCCACCTGCGGATACTGAACGCCGACTGGAACGACATGGCCATCACCGAGAGCGGGGTGGAGCGCGAGGTGATGATCTCCCACGGCGAGTCGGTCCTGAACTCGGCCATGGCCGCCTGGGTCCTGCCCCGCTACGCGGTCCTGGCCGAGCGGCTCGGCGACCACGCGACCGCCGCCGAGGCCCGCGAGCTCGGCGAGGAGCTGCGCGACCTGGTGGCGGGGGAGTGGAACGGCCGGTGGTACCGGCGCGCGTACGGCCCGGGAGCCGTCGTCGGGGAGTCCGACCTGTGGCTGGAAGTACAGCCTTGGGCGATCCTGTGCGGCGCCGCACCACCTGAGCGGGCTGTGGAGCTGTTGCACACGATTGAGCGGACTTCCGCCGCCGATTCGCCGCTGGGCGCCCGGCTGCGCTGGCCTGATAAGGGCGCCTATGGCCCCGGCGGGGTCGGCACGATCTGGTACGCGATCAACATGACGCTGATCTGGGCTGCCGCCGAGCACGCCCCCGAGCTGGGCTGGCAGTGGTGGCGCCGGATGTCCCTGGCCGCCCACGCGGCTGCCTATCCGGACGTATGGGAAGGCACGCTGTCCGGGCCCGACGCCTACCTGGCGCCCGAGACCGAGCGGCCAGGGCGCACCTGGGACCTGGCCGACCTCGGTGTGGCCATGCAGGCCTACCCCGTCGCCAACCTGCACAGCCACTCCCAGCCGCTGCTGGCCTACCTGCGGCTGCTCGGCGTCGAGCCGTTCCGCCCGGTCGCGGCGCCCGAGGACGCCGGATTCGCGTCGCGAGTCCTGAAGGTCGGGCTGTGACGCGGCTCGGGATCGACGTCGGCGGCACGTACACCAAATGGGTGGTTCTGGATGGCGAGACGGTGGTCGGCTCGGGCACCGTCCCCACGCCGCCGGACCCCGACGAGACGATGGCGTTCGTGGCCTCGCTGGCCGCCCGCCGGGTGGAGAGCATCGGCATCGGGCTGCCCGGCCACGTGGACCGCGACACCGGGACCGCGCTGTTCGTGCCGAACCCGCCCGGCGACTGGGACGGCTATCCGGTCGGCTCGCGGCTGGGCGCCCTGACCGGGGCGCCGGTGACCGTGGTCAACGACGCCCGCGCGTTCGGGCTCGCCGAGCTGCTCCTCGGGGCGGCGCGCGGGCTGCCCGACGTGCTGTTCGCGGTGCTCGGGACCGGGGTGGGCGGGGCGGTGGCGCTGCGCGGCGGGATACTCGTCGGCCCGCGCGACAATCTCGGCGAGATCGGGCACGTCACGGTCTCCCCCTGGGGGCCGGTGTGCTGCTGCGGCAACCGGGGCTGCGTGGAGACGTTCGCCGGCGGGCCGGGCATCGTGCGGGCCTTCGGCTCCGGCTCGCCCAAGGAGGTCGCCGAGGCCGCACGGGCGGGCGACGGGCGGGCCCTGGGCGCGCTGTCCAGGGCCGGCTGGGCGCTCGGCATCGCGCTGGGCGACGCGGCGGCGTTCTTCGGCGTCGGCACGGTGGTCGTGGGCGGCGGGGTCTCCGGCGCGCTCGATCTCATGCGATCCGCGCTGAACACGGAACTTGAGCGGCGACGTCCGCTCATCGGGGACATCGCGGTGCTACCTGCCGTACTCGGCCCGATGGCCGGGGCGATCGGCGCCGCGCTCTACGGGAGGAGATCTGGATGAAATGGATACGGCGCGCGATGGACCTGCTCGGCGAGATCGAGCGGACACAGGAGGACGCGCTCGCCGCGGCCGCTCGGACGGCCGCCTCGGCCATCGGCGGCGGGGGCGTGGTGCACACGTTCGGGACCGGACATTCGCGGATAGGTGTGGAGGAGATGTTCCCCCGCTACGGCTCCTATCCCGGCTTCCATCCCATCGTGGACCTGTCGACGACCTTCTACACCCAGGTGGCCGGGTCGAACGGGATGCGGCAGGCGATGTTCATCGAGCGGGTCCAAGGGCTCGCCGACGCCATCCTGGCCAACTTCGAGCTACGGCCGAGCGACGCGGCCATCGTGTTCAGCGTCAGCGGCCTGAACGCCGTGCCGATCGAGATGGCGATGGGGCTGCGCAAGGCGGGACTGTCCGTGGTGGCCGTCACGTCGATGCGGGAGACCACGGCCGTCGAGCCGGGTCACCCCAGCGGGACCCGGCTCGCCGACCACGCCGACGTGGTGATCGACCTGTGCACCCCGGTCGGCGATGCGCTGTGCTCCGTCGACGGGCTGGCCGAGCCGGTCGGTCCGGGCAGCACGCTGGCCGCGGTCTCCGTGGTCAACGAGATCAAGGTCCGTACCGCCGAGCTGCTCGTCGCGGGCGGCTGGGTCCCGCCGGTCATCTCCAGCGCCAAGCTCGTCGGCGGCCCGCGCTCGGAGGAGCTGTTCGAGGCCGCCTACCTCGAACACGCCCGCCGCGCCGCCGCCGTGCTCAGGAAGCCATGAGCGCCGTACTGGTGGCCGGCTCGGACGGCGGCATCGGCCGGGCCTGCGTGGCGGCGGTCGAGGCCACCGGCGGGGCCGCCTTCGGCGTGGACCTGGCCGGCGGCATCGACATCACCACGCCGGGGCACGCGGAGAAGGCCCTCGCCCAGGCGACGGCCGTGCACGGGGAGATCTCCGGCGTCGTGCACGCGGTCGGCATGTCGGGCCGCTCGCTCGGCGACGGCGGCGTGGTCGAGTGCACCGACACGGCCTGGCACGAGGTGCACCGGGTCAACCACGAGTCGGTGTTCCGGCTGCTGCGCGCGGCGATCCCCGCGATGCGGGAGGGCGGGTCGATCGTGGTGATCGGCTCGGCGCTGGGCTCCTCGCTCGACGACGACTTCCGCACCGTGGCCTACGCCTCGGCCAAGGGCGCGCTGATCCCGCTGATCAGGACCGCGGCCCGCGAGGCGGCGCCGCACGGCGTGCGGGTCAACCTGATCTCTGCCGGGCTGGTGGCCACGCCGATGAGCCGCCGCGCCCAGAGCTCCGAGGCGATCAAGGCCAAGCTGCCGTCGCTGATGCCGCTCGGCGCCGAGCTGTGCCAGCCGGAGGAGGTCGCCCAGGCCGTGCTGTGGCTGCTGTCCCCGTCGTCCGGACGGACCACGGGCGCGGTCATTCCCGTCGACGGAGGGTGGCACCTGCGATGAACGTCCTGTGGGAAGGCGATGTCGTGGTCGCGGGCGGAGGCAGCGCGGGATGCGCGGCCGCCGTCGCGGCGGCGCGTACCGGGGCGTCGTGCCTGCTGGTGGAGTCGGCGGGCTTCCTCGGCGGTACGGGTGCCGCGGTGCTCGACACCTTCTACGGCTTCTACGCCCCCGGTCCCGTCTCGCGGCGGGTCGTCGGCGGCGTCGGCTGGGAGGTGTGCGAGCGGCTCTTCGAGGCCGGGGCCGCCTTCGAGCGGCCCAACACCTATGGCGCGGGCACCGGGGTGACCTACGAGCCGGAGGAGCTCAAGCTGGTCTGGGACGCGCTGGTCCCGGACGCGCTCCTGCACGCCAGGGTCTGCGACTTCGTGCCGGGCACCGGCGTCGTCGTGGAGACCGTGGCGGGCCGGTTCCTGGTCAAGGCCCAGGTGGTGATCGACGCCACCGGGGACGCCGAGGTGGCCTGGCGGGCCGGGGCCACCCTCGAACGCCCCGGGATGCGGCTGCAGCCGATGACGGCCACGTTCCGGCTCGGCGGGGTCGATCTGTCCGCGACCAGCACGGCGGAGCTGCACGCGCTGATGGCCGACGCCGATCTGCCGAGGCGCGAGGGGTCCGTGCATCGGACCGTGAACGACGGGATCGTGCACACCAACCTCACGCGGGTTACCGGCCTCGATCCGACCGATCCGGTCGAGCTGGCGGAGGCCGAGCGGGTGGGGCGGCGGCAGGTCCGCGACTATGTCGCCTTCCTGCGGGCGAAGGTCCCGGGGTACGGCTCGGCCGTGCTGCTCAGCACGTCCGTACGTATCGGGGTACGGGAGTCACGCCGCCTGGTCGGACGATATGTCCTGACTTCTGATGATGTGTTGGCCGGGCGGGATTTTCCCGACACGATCGCGCGGTGCGGCGCGCCCATCGAGGACCACGACTCGGGGGCCGCCACCCGCTGGGAGTACGTCCACGACTTCGGCACCTACGGCATCCCCTACCGGTGCCTGCTCCCCGTCGAGGTGGACGGGCTGATCGTGGCCGGCCGCTGCCTGTCGGCCACGCACGACGCCCACGCCTCCGCCCGGTCCATGGGGCAGTGCATGGCGATGGGGCAGGCGGCGGGGACGGCCGCGGCGCTGGCCGTACAGGCCGGGGTGGAGCCCGCGGCGGTGGACGTGGAGCTGCTGCGCACGCGGCTGCGAGAAGAAGGAGCGCTTCTGTGACCGTCCGTACCGTGCTGGGGGATGTCGAGGAGCTGGGCATCACCTATGCGCACGAGCACCTGTTCATGACCGGTGGCTGGCCGGTGCGCAACGAGCCGGACTACCGGCTCGACTCCCTCGACGCGGCCGTGGTGGAGGTGACGGAGGCGCAGCGGCTGGGCCTGTCCGCGGTGGTCGAGATGACGCCGCTCGGGTTCGGCCGCAGTCCGTCCCTGATGAAGGAGCTGGCGGAGCGGACCGGGCTGCACGTGATCGCGGTGACCGGGTTCCACAAGAGCGGCTACTACAGCGACGCGCACTGGATGCACCGCTACTCGGTCGACGAGATCACGGAGCTCCTCGTGGCCGAGATCGAGCAGGGCATGGACGAGTACGGGCTGGTGGGGCCGCTGGTGCGGCGGTCGTCGGCCCGGGCGGGCGCCATCAAGATCGCCACGGCGTACCACTCGTTCGGGCGCGGTGTGGCGCGGCTGGTCGGCGCGGTGGCGGCCGCCGCCAGGCGGACCGGAGTGCCGGTCGTCACCCATTGCGACAAGGGCACGATGGGACACGAGCTGCTGGACGCGCTGGCCTCGGAAGGGGTGGCGGCCGATCGGGTGGTGCTCGGTCACATCGACCACAATCCCGACGCCGGATATCTCGTCTCATTGGCGGAGAGAGGGGCCTATCTGGCCTTCGACCGGCCGGGGCGGGTCAAGTACGGCCCGGACAGCGAGATCGTCGCGCTTGTCGCCGAGCTCGCCGAGCGCGGGCTGGGGGATCGGGTGCTGTTCGGGATGGATCTGGCGCGCAGGTCGTACTGGCCGAGCCTGGGCGGCGGGCCCGGCCTGACGTACCTCCTGGAGCGGTTCGTGCCGCGGCTGGAGGCCGCGGGGCTGGGTGAGGTGGCCAAGGCGGCGCTGACCGGCAACCCGCGCGCCGCCTTCGCGCTGCGTCGTTAGGGCAGGTTCTTCCCCACCTGGTTCTGCCAGTTGGTGTTGGTGTTGAGCTCCGGGGTGGTGCCGGCGAAGGCGCCTCTGGCGTAGGTGTCGCCCTGGAGCTGGTACATCAGCCAGGCCGTCACGTAGCCGAGGAAGCCGCCGCCCGTGCCCTGGACCGTGTTGTGGTCGGCGCCCTTGAGCTGCGCCTTCGCCGCCGCTCCTGGAACCTGGCCGTAGTACGTCTGGAGGGCCGAGTTGGGCGAGATGAGGGTGTCGTTGGCGCCGCTGACGAACAGCACCGGGCAGGCCAGCTGGTCGACGTAGAACTTGTCCCCCGAGCTCACCCAGATGGGGGCAGGCAGCGCGATGGGGACGACGGTGTCGATCAGGCCGCCGGACTTGGTCGCGGTGTTCACCGAACCGCCGGCGCCCTGGGAGTGGCCGACCGCGCCGACCTTCGTCACGTCGAGCTTGCCGTAGAAGACGCTGGAGCTGTCGGTGTTCCTGGCGATCAGGTACTGGGCGGCGGCGATCATCTCCGACCCGGTGCCGGTCGTCATGTCGGTCGAGGCGACCACGGCGAAGCCCCAGGAGGCGAGCTGGTTGAGCAGCCCGGAATACTGCGTGGGCACGGCGTTCGTGCCGTTGCCCCAGGTGATGATCGGATGCTTGACGCCGCCGGCGCCGAGGTCGGCCGGGTAGTAGAGCTTGTAGCCCGGGACGTCGGCGGTCGTGACCGCCCAGGGGCCCGCGACCTTGTAGTGCGCCTCGATGGTGTCCGCGGCCTGGGCCGGTCTGGCCATGATCCCCAGCAGGACCATGATGACGGCCACGACGAGCTTCATACAGCCTCCACAAGTTGTACGGATGACCGAAACTGTCGCTTCACAAATGACCGCTGTCAATGGTTGGATCAGCCCATGGATCACGTCCCTTCCGCCGCCGAGATGCTCGGCTGGATCGAGACCGTCGTGTCCCGGGGCATCCGGCGGCCGGGCTATCCGGCGGACGCGTGGACCGAGCGGTGGCTGGCCGAGCGGCTGACGGAGTTCGGGCTGGAGGTCTCGCTGGAGCCGGTGGAGGTGCCCCGCTGGCAGCCCGGCTTGGGGGTGCTCCGGCTCGACGACGGCACGGAGCTGACCGGGTTCCCGCTCCCGCACACCCTGCCGACGGACGGCCTGCGCGCCAGGATCGCGCCGCTCGCCGACGCGCGGCCCGGCGACATCGCGGTGGACGAACTGGCCTTCACCGAGCTGCCGCAGTCGTACGTCAGCACGCTGGCCACGTCGTCCTACGACCCGGAGGGCGTCTTCGACACGCTCGTCCAGACCCTCCCGTTCGGACCGCGGATGATGGAGGTCGTCGAGCCCGCGCTGGAGGCGGGCGCGGCCGGCTTCATCGGGGCGCTGACCGGGCTGCCGTGGGAGACACGCGACTACTACGTGCCCTATGACGCGATCGAGCGGCCGATTCCCGGTCTGTGGCTGTCCGGGGCCGATGCCCGGCGGCTGCTGGCCCGGCTGCCCTGTATGGGTGAGCTGGTGGCCCAGTCGGTCACCGACACGGTGACCACGTACAACGTGGTCGCCACGCTGCCTGGTAACTCGCCGCACACGGTCATTGTCGGCTCCCACCACGACGGGCCGTGGGCCTCGGCCGTCGAGGACGCTTCGGGCATCGCGCTCGTCCTGGCCGCCGCGCGTCACTGGGCCCGGGTGCCCGCCTCGGACCGGCCGCACAACCTGACGTTCCTGTTCACGTCCGGGCACATGGCGCACGCGGCGGGCACCAGGGCGTTCATCGAGCGCCATCGCCCGGCGCTGGCCGACGTGGTGCTTCAGGTTCATCTCGAACACGCGGCGCTGCGCTGCGAGGCCGTGGACGGTGAGCTCGTCCCCACCGCGGATCCCGAGGTCAGGTGGTGGTTCACCAGCCGGATGCCGCGGCTGGAGAAGCTGGTCGCCGAGACGCTGGCGGAGGAGGGGCTGCGGCGGTCCTTCGTGCTGCCGCCCGACGTGTTCTCGCCCATGCCGCCGACCGATGGGGCGTTCTTCCATCCGGAAGGGGTGCCGCTCGTGCACTTCCTGTCGGCGCCGATGTACCTGTTCGACTCGGCCGACACCCTCGACAAGGTCGATGTGGCGGGGCTGGAGCCGCTGGCCCGCGCGGCCGTGCGCATCGTGGCCGGGACCGCCGGGTGGTCGCCTCAGCTGGGCTGAGTCTCAGTTTTGGCCGCGCTGAGTCTCAGCCGCGCTGGTCGAGGGCGGCCTGGGCCTTGGCGGCGTCCTCCAGGCTGAGCATGGGATGCGAGTAGATGTCGATCAGGGTCTTGGCGAGCAGTTTGTCCCCCTCCTGGCTCAGCACCTCGACGCCCAGGGCCCGGGACATGTGGTGGCGCAGGACGGTCACCGACAGCGCCATCGCGGTGCCCACCGCCGCCCGTGCCTTGCGGGGCACCTGAGGGGGATCAGGCCGGCTCTTGTCGTACTCCTCGATCCACTCCTCGCTCAGCCGTACGAGCTCGTCGAAGACGGCCTCGGCCCGTCCCTCGGCCAGGGCCCGCCCCACATACGGCTGGTGGGGCCCCAGGAGGTTCCGGGCGACGGCCACATAGTTCACGTCACTCGGCATGGGGTCGTTCCGGACCTGGTCGTTGATCCGGCGGATCAACTTGGCCAGATAGTCGTCGCAGGCGTCGCGCAGCGCCTCTTTGGAGCCGAAGTGGTGGCGTACCAGCCCGGAGGACACACCGGCGGTCTCGGCGATGCCCCGGATCGTGGCCCGCTCGAACCCGTGCTCGCCGAAGTGCCGCAGCGCCGCGTCGCGGATCCGGGCGCGGGCGGTGAGGTCTTCGGGGTCCGGTGCGATCGTCACGCTGCCACCTTTTGTATAGCTCGCTGCCTGCTGAGAGAGCCTACTATGCGTGCGTATAGCGGTCGCAGGATCAGGACAGCGGCTACAACCGTTTTGACGATCAGGACAGCAGCTCCACGTAGCCCTCGCTGCCGTTCACCCGGATGAGCTGCCCGTCCTTGATGCGCTGGGTGGCGCCCTCCACGCCGACGACCGACGGCAGGCCGTACTCCCGCGCGACCACCGCGCCGTGCGTCATGACCCCGCCGACCTCCATGACGACGCCCTTCACCGAGACGAACAGCGCCGACCAGCTCGGGTCGGTGAAGACCGTGACCAGGATGTCGCCCTCCTCCACCTCGGCGTCCTCCATGCTCAGGACGACCCGCGCGCGGCCCTCCACGACGCCGGACGACACCGGGATACCCGCCAGCGCCCCCTCGGGCCGGTCGCCCGCGTCGTACTCACCGTTGATCACCTCGCCCTCCGAGGTGATCACTCGCGGCGGGGTCAGCTTCTGGTACGTCTCGTGCGCCTCCCGCCGCTCGGTGATCACGGCGTAGTCCAGCCGCCCGCTGTTGACCACCTGCCTGAACTCCTCCAGCGACAGGAAGTAGACGTCCTCCGGCTCCTTGATCACTCCCTGGGCCACCAGCTTCCTGGCCTCGCCCATCAACGCCTGCTTGTACAGGCCGTAGCGCTGCAGGCACGCGTGCTTGGAGTACTCCCGGTATCCGATGAAGTGGCGCACCAGGCTCATCTGCCGCGCCGCCTTCTTCGCCTTCCGGCCGCCCACCTTGCTTCTCAGCTGGTCCAGGAGGTCGTTCATCGAACGTTCGGCGTCCGCGCGCCCCTGCTCGACGCGGCGCTCGCGCTCGCCGGGCGGGAAGTTCTTGATGTTGCCGAGGATGAGGGGGATGAGCAGCGTCGGGTCCTCGCTCCAGCGCGTCCTGGTGATGTCGATGTCGCCCTGGCAGTGCATGCCGTACTTGTGCAGGTACTCCTCGATGGCCTGGCGGACGACGTCGCCGCCGTCGAGGCCGGAGAGCCCGGCGAAGAACGTGTCGCGCTCGGCGCGTGCGCTCAGATAGTCGACGACGGCTGGGTACTGCCGCACCACGTCGGAGACGTCCAGCAGGTCCAGCCCCATCGCCGCGACGACGTTGTGGGGGGCCGACTGTCCGACGGCGTCGGCGGCGTTCTTCACGCCCAGCCAGGCGTTCATGTGCTTGTTGACCCAGTTCACCGACTGGATGCCGAGGAACGCCGAGGCCACGCTCCGCGGCTCGAACATGATGTCGGTCAGCTCGCGATGGTCCTCGATGATGAACGCGAACACGTCGTCACCGGACTTGCCGACGATCGCCTCCCGGAGCCTGGTCACCGACTCCTCGTTCTGCTCGATGAGCTCGGGGACCACGCGGGGGTCGTCCTCGCGGGACAGCTTGAGGTATTGGCGGGCCATCGGCAGGGGCCCGCCCTTGCCGAAGTTCATCAGGCCCGTCTTTCCGTGGGCCAGTGACTTGACGAAGTCCTTCCTGCTCAGCACGGTGCGCAGGGCGTTGGCCATCAGCACGTCTACCTGGCCGAGGCTCTTGATCGTGAGCGGCCTGGCCCACGTCGACGAGAGCTCGTTGGACATGTCCTTGTAGAACCGGTTCCCGGCCACCGCCATCTTCGGGCGGCCGAGCCACTCGTCCAGCAAGAGGAAGAACGACAGGCCGAGCGGGGTGAACGCGTCGGTCATCATCTGGCGATGCCCGTACGAGATGTAGACGTGGTTCTTGCCGTCGTCCGAGGCCGGAACCGGGTACAGCGTGGTGATGGGACGGCTCTGCAGCACGTGGAACACACCGTCGGACAGGCCCCACTCGATGTCCTGCGGCCGGCCGAAGTGGGCCTCGATCCGCCGCCCGAGGGTCTCCAGCTGAAGGATCTGCTCGTCGGCCAGGGTCTGCGCGTTCTGCCGCGCGGCCTCCACCGGCCGCTCCTCCGTGCCGCCGTCCACCGAGGCGCGTAGCTCCATGGTCTGGGCGGAGACCACCTTGTCGATGATCTGTCCCGCCTTGACCCTGTACGTGTCGGCGTTGACCAGACCGGAGACCAGCGCCTCACCCAGGCCGTAGCCCGCGTCGATCGAGACCACCGTCCGGTTGGACGTGACCGGGTCGGCGGTGAACATGATGCCCGCCGCGTCGGGAAAGACCATCCGCTGCACGACCACCGAGACCTGGACCGCGCGGTGGTCGAAGCCGCTCCTGACGCGGTAGGCCACCGCCCGGTCGGTGAACAGCGAAGCCCAGCACCGCCTGACGTTGTGGACCACCGACTCGGGCCCGCGGACGTTCAGGTAGGTGTCCTGCTGGCCGGCGAAGGAGCTCGACGGCAGGTCCTCAGCGGTGGCGCTCGACCGTACGGCACAGGGGACGTCACCGAGCCCCGCCAGATGGGTGACGATGTCCCGCTCGATCTCCTCGGGTACGGCCAGCGCCTCGATGGCCGTACGAAGGCGGGCACAGGCGGCGGCGATGCCCGGACGGTCGTCGGCGCGCAGGCCGGTCAGCCCGTCGATCAGCGCGCTGACCGTGGGATCCCCCTCCACGACCGCCCGATACGCCGCAGTGGTGACGCAGAACCCGTCCGGCACGCGAACGCCGTCGATGCCGGACAGCTCGCCGAGGTTGGCGCCCTTCCCGCCGACCTGGGGGAGCAGGGTCTTGTCGATCTCGTGGAAGCCGAGTACGTAGGCGCTCATCGCTGAATCCCATCTGCCCTCTCGTACAGAGGGCTTCGAGCCACTACCAATACAGTACAGTACTGTATTGAAATGAACCCGCAGGAGGCCTCATGCCCTTCGATCACCCCGGCTGGCCGCTCGAGCCGGTCCGGCGCCGCGCGGCTAGAATGCGGTCGTGTCTCGCCCCTTCGACATGACCGGAACCTCGCAGCGGCCGGCCGGTCGGCCGCGCAGCCAGGAGGTGGACGCGGCCATCCTCGCCGCCGCGCTGGACCTGCTGATCGAACGAGGCGCCGTGCTCACCAGCATCGAGCAGGTCGCCCAGCGGGCCGGCGTGACCCGGGCCACCGTCTACCGGCGATTCCCCGACAAGACCTCACTGCTGATCGAGGCCATCGAGTCGGTCCACCAGGCCCCCGAGTCGGAGGTCCTCGACTGGCCGGACATCGACCGGATGCTGACCGACTGGGCCCTCTATCTGAGCATGCCCCGCAACCGCTGCATGCTCCGCCGGCTCTATGGCGCCGTGGACGACTACCCCGAGCTGCTCCAGACGTACCGCAACTCCCGCAGCGGCCCCCGCGCCTCAGCCGAGCTCACGACGCTGAGCCGGGCCCGCGACAACGGCCAGCTACCGCCGGACAGGGACCTGAACATCGTCCAGCAGGTGCTGACCGGCGCGATACTGCACCACCTCGGCGCCTACCCGGACTCGACGAGCACCGACGACGTCAAGACGTACCTCACGGCCGTACTCCAGCAGATCGGCTACCACCCCTGACAACCAAGGGCCTCCATGGGCGCTTCGCGTTACGGGGTCGGGCTGTGCTTAATGGGGGGCTGTCGCGCAGGACGAACCCGATGACCTCGCCGCTGTGGGGGCATCCGTACCGTCAGCGTGCCGGTGAGGTGGCGTCCGAGAGTCGGCCGGTCTGATCATCGGATCGGACCAATCGGCGTTCCCAGGCCAGGGCCGCGACCACGCCGGTGGCATGGGCGACCAGGTCCCATGGGTCGGGGAACGCGCCGACCAGGACTCCGCCGATGCCCGGCGGGGTCATGCCGACTATTTGGTAGAACTCGACGGCGGCGATCGCGGCCGTGGCCAGGGCGCGGCGTGCGGCGGTGGTACGCCACAACAGGCCCAAGAACGCGTAGACCAGCACGGTTGCGGGGCGCTACCGCGGCCGTCCGGGAGGCCGTCGCCGTGGTCTCCGCTCAGCACGGGCTGCGCGCTCCCGTCTCCGTCCCGTCCTGGGTCGTGGGCTTGGCGTTGCGCGTGCTGCCCTGGCTGCTCCCCTTCAACCTGCGCAGCTACCTGGAGACGCATCTCACGAAGGTGAGCGCGCAGACGCGGCTGATGCTGGACGGCTGGATCGCCGAAGGCGCCGCCAGGACGCTGCCGGTCGGCCATCTGTCCGCTCTGCGTGACTCATTGCCCGCATGAGCGGCGCGATCGAGGCCCAGGATGTCCTCGCGCTGTTCGCGCGGACCCGGCCGCTGTTCACCGCCCTGGGGGATGAGCGCAGGCAGGAGATCGTCGTCTTCCTCCTGGAGTCCGCGGCCCCACGCAGCGTCGGTGACATCGCCGCGCACCTGGAGCTGTCCCAGCCCGCCACCTCCTACCATCTCAAGATCTTGCGCGATGCGGATCTGCTGACGGTAGGGCGCAACGGCACCCTGCGCCTGTACGACCTCAACGCCAAGGCCTACCCGGACCTCTTGACCCCGATGCGCGACCTCATCACGTCGATCATCTCTTGTGCTTCCGGCCTGGAGGAACAGCCGAGCAGCCAGTAGCGACCTGCGCTGCTCATCATGTTGACCGGCTGGGTACGGGCATGGTCGCCGTACGGGCGACCCGCGGCGGCACACTCGGCGACCTGCCCGGCGGCGGGCTGACCGGGGCGCGCCCTCACGTCGTGGAGACCGACTCCTGCCGCTTGGCTCAGACGCGGGCCAAGGCAGAACAGGCCGCTGCGACCTGAACAGGGCGGGGACTGCCGCGGTGGCCGACACTCCGTGTCCAGTCCCCGGATCTGCTCACCCGATCATGTGGTGGGGAACGGCCAGATCATCCTTGGCGAACAGGCGGGTCAAAGTCAGCGGATCGTCTTTGGAGCAGGCAGCGGCGACCTCGTCGATGAGCTGGTCGTAATCGGGTCCCGTCTTGCCCTCATACGCAGCAGTCATACGCCCCCATTCGTCCCAGTTCGGCATTTCCCGCTTGCACAGCGCGGCGAGATCGCGGACGGCGTTGCCGCTGATCTCTGCCGGCCCCCAGGCGAAATCGACACCGGCCACCCCGAACTTCTGCCCGTCGACCAAGCCTTGGCGGTACTGGATCCATGCCTGCCGCCGGTCAGGAACTCACTCGGAGCGAGATCCTCAGGATGCTCGGATCGGTTCGTGAACACCGGCCCGCAGGTGTACGACCTCGCGACCTGGGGCGCCGAGGTCGGCCGGAAGGACGCGAAAGGTTCGGTAGCCATGAGTGTGGGCCTTTCGTCCTCACCCAGCCTGGTGATCAGTTGGGACGCGCCGCCCTGCGCGAAGCCCTGCCATCAGGGGAAGGCCCCCGAACTGGTGGTGCTCAACCTGGCAGCTATGCCTGACTGATCTCCCATCCGGTCTCCTTAACTGGATCATCGGTCATATGTGTCCATGTCCGGAATCATGGAGGCATTTCTGGGAAGTCTCTCGGCTATGGGGATGGGCGAGGTGAGGATCAAAGCCGGTTCACCCCACGTGGCAACGACGCCTTGAGAAGGGCCCGCGCCTGGGCTTGATGCCAGTGAGACGACCAGCCGCAGCTCGTCGACGAGCCCGGCCTGCGGCAGGGAACGCGGCAAACGCCTCCCGCTGGGGAGTGTGAGCCGTCAATCCCTCAGCTGGGCGGTGAACATCGGCTCCAGGGCGGTCAACATGAGCGTTCTGGAGCGCTCCTTTCCGCCGGCGATCCTGCCCGCCATCGCCAGCGACACGCAGCCGTGCAGGAACGCCCAAATCGTGTCGACCGCACCGGGGGGATCGGCCAGCTCGGCGCCCCGCTCTTCCGCGATGCCCTGCAACGCGATCCGGAAGATACGGAAGGCGTTCTTGGCCTCCCGCGGGGTCTCGGCCGTGCCGAACGGCACCCCGTCCATGCCGTTCATCGCCTGGTAGAGCTCCGGGGCGGCGAACGCGAACGCCCAGTACGCCTCGGCCATCGCGACCAGCCGTCCCTCCGGGAGGCCCTCGGCCGCCAGGCGCAGCCGCTCGGCCAGCTCGGCGAAGCCGACCATCATCAGTTCGACGAGCAGCTCCTCCTTGCTGGAGAAGTGCTGGTAGAGGATCGGCGCGCTGTATTCGAGCCGGCCGGCGATGCGGCGGATCGTGACGGCATTCCAGCCCTCCTCGGAGGCGATGACCCGGGCCGCGTCCAACAGCCGAGTGCGCATCTCCTGCCGCTCCCGCTCGCGCCGCTTCTTGCTGGCGCTCTGTTCGGGCTGGGCCTTGCTCGTCACGATGCGACCTCCTATTGACGCCGACATCCTAACGCCGGTCTAATTGCTAACAATGTTAGATTTTTGAACATAGTTAGGGGATCAGCATGATCGTCGTATTCGGCGGGACGGGCAGAGTCGGCCGTCAGATCGTGGAACAACTCCGCCGGGAGGGAAAGGCGGTGCGCGTCGTCACCCGTGATCCCGCCTCGGCAAACGTGGCTCAGGGCGTTGAGGTGGTCGCGGGCGACATACACGACCAGCGCACGCTGGTCCGGGCCGCGGCCGGGGCCGAGGCGATCGTCTGCACCGTCCAAGGCGGCAACGGCAAAGGGAACAACGGCCCCAGGGGCATCGAAGGCGCGGGGATCCCGAGCCTCATCGGCGTCGCACGCGACACCGCGGTCGAAAACTTCGTGTACATCTCCTCCGCCAGCGCCCGCGCCGACAGCCCTGTCGAGTTCTTCCAGCTCAAGTTCGAGGTCGAGCGCCTCCTGCGCACCAGCGGCGTGCCGTACTCGATTGTCCGGCCCACCCACCTGATGGACACCTGGGTGGAGACGCTCGCCGAGTCGATCACCAAAAAGGGGAAGGCCACCGTATTCGGCTCAGGCGCCAGCCCCGTCTCGTGGGTGGCCGGCCGGGACGTCGCCAAGGTCGCCGCCGCGCTCGCCATGCGCCCCGGCGAAGGTTGGTCCGCCGACCTCGGCGGCCCCGAGGCGCTACCGCTCACGAAGGTCAACGAACTCATCGCGGCCTCGCTGGGCCTGCGGATCAAGGGCGAGAACAAGATGTCAGCCGGGATGCTCCGGATGATGAGCCCGCTGACCAGGCCGTTCAATGAGGTCCTCGCCCGGCGGATGCAGATGGGGGCACTGCTGGACGCCCAGCCGCAGATCGTCGACTCCAGCGCGGCCTGGGCCCGGTTCGGCGAGCCGCTGTCCCTGTCGGCGTGGCTGAAGATCCGACGCTGAGCCGGGCCCGCGACAAGGGCCGGCTGCCGCCGGACAGGGACCTGAACATCGTCCAGCAGGTCGGATAGCGCTCCTGCTGGTCCGCCGCGACCGGGCCGCCTTGCACGACGTCGTGGTGGTCACTCGCGTCGTACCGTCGCCATAGTTCTCCGCGCGTCACCTGCCGTGCACACCGCGTTATCGAGACGTCCAGGACCTTCCGGCGTTACCGTCAAAACGTCCCCGACGTCCTCAGTCCCCCGAGGTGCACCGTGGCCGACGCTGGTTGCAGGACGAAACTCGCATTCCACGCCTCCGACACCAGCGGTCCGTCGGAGAGGCACTAGGAGCTGAGACATCCGTGCTATGGCCAGATGCCCTTCGCAATACCGTCAAAACTGGGCCAGATCGCGAAGTCCTGACCGTCTATCCGTATCGCTCCGTGTGCCCCAAGTCGATCTGGTGCAATCTGATCAACTCTGCGGGCAGCGAGATCGTGTTCGCCGACTACACCAACTACTTCCTACTCAGGAAGGCATCCGGTCTCTGAGGGGCGTCCGGATGCACCAGAGACGGGCCCGGACGCGGGGCCGGACATGGGCTTCAGCGAGAGTGGCGCGCGGTTGCGGGCTCTGGGTGAGGCGCTGGCTGAGCGGCATCCCGCTCATGAGACGTACCTCTACCTGCCGTGCATGGGGGTGGTCGGCGAGCGGCGGGGGGCCGGGCTGGGCTCGGCGATGCTGCGGCACCGGCTGGCGCGGGCGGACGCCGACGGGCTCGGCACGTATCTGGAGGCGAGTTCGCCCCGGAGCCGGGCCCTCGATCTGCGGTACGGATTCGAGAACCTCGGCGAACCGCTTCGCGTGGCCGACAGCCCGCTCCTGTGGCCGATGTGGCGCCCGCCGAGCCGTTGACGGCCGACGTACGACAACGCCGCCGACTCGCGGCATCCAACAAGCACAAGGAAAGAACAGATGAACCACGAAGCAGCGACCAGCGTTGATCGGCGTCCGCCGACCCTGCCGGCGTCGACCAGGGCGGTGTCACCGTGAGCAGGGTCGGCAAAGCCATCCCCGACCTGCTCGATCGGGTGGTCTATGTCGCGGCGTACTGCTGCGTCGACCTGCCGAACATGGCCGCCTACCTCGAAACACCGGAGAACAGCGAGAGCCTGTTCCCCCAATTGACCGCGGCGATGGTCGCCGACCCAGCGGTTCTGGGAGTGAGCCGGCTCAACTGGCGTTCGGCCGACCCGGCGGTGTTCCAAGGCGTCAAAGCGGCCCTTGCCGGTGACTTCAGCGACGAGGGTGTGAACCGGCTGCTCAACATGCTCGAACCAGACGAGACCGCCGGCATCCCCATGGCCGAAGCCCGGGGCCAGGCGGAGACCTGGGGCCGGATTCCCCGTACCTACGTGCGCTTCACCCTCGATCGGCTGGTTCCGCCGGCGCTGCAGGACCGGTTCATCAACGAGGCCGACCGCCTCACTCCGGACAACCTGACTGACGTGCGAAGCGTCGCGGCACCCCATTTCGGCCCGTTCGACCGGCCTGAACTGGTGGACATCTTCGCCGAGCTCGCCAGCCGCTGACCTCACGCCGCGGTTCCTGGCCATGCGGCATGGAACGGGTTGGAACGTGATGGAACGCCATATCTCCAGGGGGCCGCCTCACAAACGGATGCGACGACATCGTTCGCCGCACACGCATGGGAGAACAAGCATGAGCATTCAGTACGGCGTCACCGCGGTCACGGCGCAAGCGTCCTTTCTCCAGGGCGGCATCGCCGCCAGGTACCTGCCTTCGGCCGACGTCACTCCGTTCGCGGTGCGCCGGGACCCCTACGTCCGCGCCTCGGGGACGCAGGGCATCGACTGTTCGATCAACCAGCACATCCCGACCTGCCGATTCCCGACGACCGACTGCACCAACCGCTGCCCCGACACGCCGACCGGCTCCTTCTGCCCGACTCGCGAGTTCGTGTGCTAGCCAATGGTTCTCGCTCTGCCGGAACTCACCACCTACCTGCTGGATCGGCGGCACGTACACCCGGAGGCGGTGGTCGACGGTGGTCTCACCATCGTCGACGCGTCCCGCCGCAATCACAACGTCCTGGTGAGTGCTGAGCCGGCGGTCGGGCTGTTCGTCAAGCAGGGTCGTTCCGACCCGGTCCAGTCGGCTGCCGGCTGGACCGGGAGCGGTTCGCTGGTGCACGAGGCGGCGGTCTACTCTCTGCTCGACTCACTACCGCGCCCTTCCAGCAGCGGGGGGATAACGGGAGCACTGCCGCGCTGCCGCGGCTTCGATGCCGACCGCGATCTGCTCATCCTGGAAGCGCTGCCGGACGCGTCGGATCTCACCTCCTACCACTCTCGTACGCGCCGTTTTCCGGCCACCGTCGGAACCCGGCTCGGAACCGCGCTCGCCGACCTGCACGAGCGCGCCTTTCCGGCGGCGCGACGGAATCCGGCGGACTTTCCCGGGCGGCTGCCCTGGGTGCTCGGGATCGACCGGCCGGGAACGGCGTTCTACCGCGAGATGAGCAACGCGGGCCTCGAGCTCGTCCGCATCCTGCAATCGTCCCCAGAGCTCCGGGCGGCGCTCGCGGCGTTGCGTACCGGTTGGCGTCAGGATGCCTTCGTCCACCACGACGTCAAATGGGACAACTGCCTGGTGATCGCGGCCGGGACGTCGGGGCGGCGTATCCGGGTGGCGCTGGTCGACTGGGAGTTCGCCGACCTGGGGGACGCGTGCTGGGACACCGGTTCGGTGTTCGGCGCGTACCTCGGCTGCTGGCTGGCCTCGATCCCGGTGACCGGCAGCGAGCTGCCCGACCGCTACCTGGAGCTGGCCGAGTACCCGCTGACGCGCATGCGGCCGGCGATGCGCGCGTTCTGGGCGGCGTACGCCGGCGCGCGCGGGTGGGACGCCGCGACGGCGGACGCGGCGCTGATCCGCAGCGCCCGCTACGCCGGGGCGCGGCTGCTGCAGTCGGCGTACGAACGGGCCCAGGGTGCCGCCCGCGTCTCCACGACCGTGGTGTGCCTGGCCCAGTTGGCGGAGAACGTGCTGGTCCGGCCCGAGGAAGCGGTCGAGCACCTGCTCGGCGTGGCCCTGCGAGGAGGAGCTGATGAGTGACAGCCGCGCGCTGGTGGCCGAGGCCGTCGCCGCGACGCGTATTCACCCGCCGACGCGCTACACCTGGTTCGGACGGATGTCGCCCCGGCTGACCGCGCGCGCCGCCCGGATGCTCAGCCCGCGTGCCACCCGGGACTACCTCGTGCACCGGCTGGCCGGTCAGCTGTACGGCGACTTCTACCGGCGGGGTCGGGCCGAGCCGCCGCGCTGGAGTGTCCAGGGGTCGTCCGCGAGCCGTAGCGGCTTCGCGGCCGCGCTGTCGGCGGCGAACTGCGGGCAGGGATATCTGGACGATGGCTGGCAGGTGCGCGGGATCGACGAACGCGGGGTGATGGTCGCCAAGAACGGGCTGGAGCTGACCGTCCACGCCACCGAGTTGGCGGGCGTACCGGTCGTCGGTGGACGGGCCGCGATGCGGCTGCCCAAGGAGCTCTTCGCGATCTCCCCGGGCTTCTACCTGGCCCGCGCCGATCGCCCGATGGACGCCGGGCCGAGCGGCCGGGTCGTGCGGTTGTACTGGAACCTCCGCGCGGACGGGGCCGTCCCGTTCGTCGGGGCTGCGACGCGGCTGTTCAACTCGGCGGGCGCGGCCTTCCAGCTCAAGGTCCTGAACGACCCCGGCGCCTTCAGTCGGTGCGACGCGGGTGTGATCTACCTGGCCCATGACGACTATCCGGAGCTGGCCGACCTGATGCTGGCGCTGCATGCCGAGATCAGCGGGTTCCTGTCGCCTCGGACGCCGGTGTTCACCGCCGAGCTGGCGCCCGGCTTGGGGTTCGCCGAAGATCCCGGGACGGGGGAGAGCTTCGGGGAGCACCGCTGCCGGCTGCTCGCGGAGGCGCTGGTGCAGTCGCACGAATCGGGGTGGACGGACGACGCGGCCAGACTGGCGGCCGTCGAAGAACGCTTCGCCCGCGCCGGGATCGACCTGGACGCCGCACACCTGAGCCCTGACCCGGCCGCCGGCCTGGCTCCCGCGCCATGACCCCCCAAGACCGCGCCACGGCCGCGCGAGCCATGACCGCGCCGCTTGGCGGGCCCGCGGTCGAGCAGTTGGCGGTCGCGGTGGCGATCGGTGAGCGGCTGGTGCAGGAGGCCGTCTGGTCTGGGGAGCGCTGCAACTGGGTCGGGGCCGAGCCGGTGGACCTGCGGGACCGAGTCGGTGCGCTGACCTATCGGGCACTGGGCCCCAATCTGTACGTGGGCAGCAGTGGCGTCGCGTTGTTCCTCGCCCAGCTGGCCGCGACCACCGGCCAGGACGAGTTCCGCCCGACGGCGCTGGCGGCGATGCGGCACGCGATCTCCCGGCGCGACGACGTCAGCCCTGCCGCCCGTCTGGGCTTCTACAGCGGCTGGGCCGGAATGGCGGCGGCCGCGCTGCGCACCGGCCGGCTGCTCGACTCCGCTGAGCTCGTCGACGCCGGGAACGGCCTGCTCCGCGACCTCGCCCAGCAGCTCAAACAGGGGTACGACCTCATGTCTGGGGTGGCGGAGGGTGGGGGACAGCAGCACGACCTCATGTCCGGGGTGGCGGACGGCGGGGAGCAGGAGTACGACCTCATGTCCGGGGTGGCCGGGGCTGTTCCGGCATTCGCCCTGGGATATCGGTGCACCAGCGACGAGCGGATGGCCGAGGCGGCGGTCGCGGCGGCCCTATGGCTGTGGAGGTCCGCCAGGAAGTCCCGTACCGGCTGGTCCTGGCGCTCGCCCGGTCTGCGCAACCAGCGCGATCTCACCGGCCTCTCGCACGGGGCGGCGGGCGTCGCCGTGGCCTTCCTTGAGGCGTTCCGGTTGACCGGTGAGGAGATGTTCGCGACGGGTGCCCGCAACGCGATGCGTTACGAGGACCGCTGGCTGGACCTTGGGGAGGGCAACTGGCCGGACTTCCGGGAGAACACGGCAGACCGCCGCGCCCGCACCTTCGTGACGATGTGGTGCCATGGCGCGCCGGGCATCGCGCTGTCCCGGCTGTACGCGTACGAGCTGCTCGGCGAGGTGCGGTGGCGGCAGGACGCGATGACGGCCCTAGCCACCACGGAGCGGGTGACGCGCCCGCTGACGAACGGCGGCGGGGCCGACTTCTCGCTCTGCCACGGGCTCCCCGGCAACGCGGAGCCCTTCGAGGAGGCCCGCGAGGTCCTCGGCACCGAGGACCTCGGTCCGGTCATCCCACGGGTCGGTGGCGACGTCGTCGGTACCTCGCGGGTCGGTGGCGACGTCGTTGGCATGGACATCCCGCGGCTTGTCGCCGATCACGGTCTGGACCGGTACGCGCGTACCGGCGTGAGCTGGCCGTGCGGGACCCATACCGCCGAGACCCCGAACCTGATGCTCGGTCTTGCCGGGATCGGCTACTTCTACCTGCGGCTGGCCGTGCCGCAGGTCCCGTCTGTGCTGTTGCCGGTGCGGTGGGATCGGTGAGTGATCACGGCCACAGCAGCAAGCGGGCGATGGTGACGGTGCCGATCGCCACGATCAGGGTCCGTAGGACCGCGGGGCTGAAGCGGCGGCCCATGCGGGCACCGAGCTGGCCGCCGATAGCGGACCCGAGCGCGATGAGTACGACGGCCGTCCAGTCGAAGTCCGCGACGAAGAGGAAGAAGAGCACGGCGACGGTGTTCACGACGGCGACCAGAACGGTCTTGATGGCATTGAGGCGTTGCAGGGTCTCGTCCAGGAGCATGCCCATCAGGGACACGTAGATGATGCCCTGGGCGGCGGCGAAGTAGCCGCCGTAGACGCTGGCCAGCGTGAGGCCGATGAACAGTAGCGGACCGCCGTCCCGGCGGCCGGGGTTGCCGTCCGGGTCGCGGCGGCTTCGTACGTACCTGCTGATCAAGGGCTGGAACGCGACCAGGACGAGAGCGAGGCCGACCAGAGCCGGCACGATCGTCTCGAACGCCGTGGCGGGCAGCGTCAGCAGGAGCGTGGCGCCCGCGAGCCCGCCCAGCATGGCTCCCACGCTGAGTTTGAGGATGCGACGGCTCTGACCGCTGAGTTCAGCCCGGTAGCCGATGGCTCCGCTGATGGATCCGGCGATCATGCCGAGCGCGTTGGAGACCGTGGCGGTGACCGGCGGCAGGCCCGTGGCCAGCAGAACGGGAAAGGTGATCAGTGTCCCGGAGCCGACCACGGTGTTGATGGTGCCGGCGGCGACCCCGGCCGCGAACACCGCGAGCATCTCTCCGGGCGTCACGCCGTGCGTCCCGGCGCCGCATCGCCGCCAGAGCCAGACAAGGTTTCCATGCGGGCGACCTTATGCTGCGCACGCTTCGCCGCACACCGAAGCATGCGGGCGCCACTGCCCCTGTCCGCGCTCACCGAAGCAGGTCGGCGCCTACTTCCCAGGACAGAAGACCGCCTTGGCCGTCTGGTCGATGGCGGCTGGGGAGAAGTCCATGTTGCTCATGCTCAACGTGGCGGACACGGCGAACTGCAGGCGGCCGTCGAGAGAGGTGAAGGTCGCGGCCACGAAGCCGGGTCCGCTGCCCGCGATCGCCTGCACCGGGGGTTCGCCGCCGCACAGGCGGCTGCCGGGGGCAGGCTGGGGTGGTGCGTCCTCTGGCGGGTCGGTGATCACCTTTTGCAGCGACGCCGGCAGCAGCTTGCCTTGGACGAACGCGCGCCGGAAGGCGCTGGCGTCACGGGCGGTAGAGATCACCCCGCCGGCCGCGTACCCGAAACTTGCGTTTTGCCGGTCCACATCGCGCGGCTTGCCTTGGGCGTCGGGGTAGTAGCCATGCCCGTGTGGGCCCTTGATGCCCATGGGCGGCTTGGTGGGCAGATAGGTGTGGCTCATCCCGAGGGGGGCGAAGACGCGCCGGGTGAGTTCGGCGGGCACGGTATGGCCGGTCACCTTCTCGATGATCATGCCGAGGAGCACGTAGTTGGTATTCGAGTAGGTGAACTTCTCCCCCGGCGCCCCTGTCCGGGGCAGGCCGCGGGTGGCCTTCACCAGCTCGATCGGAGGGTGGTAGGTCGTGAAGTCGAAGTTGTCGAACAGCCCGGTTGTGAAGAAGTCGGGGATGCCGGAGGTGTGCCGGAGCAGCTGGCGTACGGTGATCTCATCGGCCCGCTCCACCAGGTCCTGCTGAGCCACTTGCGGCAGGACAGCGCTGAGCTTGTCATCCAGGCCGAGCTTGCCCTCCTTGACCAGTTGCAGCAGCACTACGGCCGTCATCTGCTTGGTCTGGGACCCGACGCGGTAGCGGGAGCCGACGGGGATCTTGCCGCCCTTGCCGTCGAGGAGGCGGGAGCCGGCCGAGCCCTGGCCGACGCGCTTGCCGTCGACGTACACCTCGCCGATGGCGCCGACCACTCCGGTGGTTTTCGCGAGGGCGTTCAACGCCTCCTGTACGTTCCCGGTCTGCGGTCGGTCGGCGGCGGTGGCGGGTGTGGCGATGCTCAGTGCCAGCATCACGCAGGCCAGACCGGCAGTACGAGCTGCGGTCGTACTATTCACAACAATGGTCCTCTCCTCGCGGGAGCGCGCGGGGAGCATTTGGCAGGGCCAAGACGCTCCCAGCGTGCTGATGTTCGAGGACTTTTTAGGCCAGCGGCTGTTTCCTCACCGTTTCCGCAGACAGTGTGGTGGCGGGCCAGGCGGCGCGCAGCCGTTCGGCCTCGTGTTCGGCTTGCGAGACTCCGGCGTGGAAGGCTGGTTGCCAGGACGCCACGTCTGACAGGTCGGAGCCGAATGCCTTCAGTGAGGAGGCATCGGGGCTGACCGCCATGGTGGTATCCGCGCCGAGCCCGTCGTGCGGCTCGCGGGGGAACAGGTGCGCCAGCGGCTCGACGAGCAGGACCACGCGGGCGCCGGTGGCCAGGGCGGCGTTCGTGCCGCCGGCCAGGGCGCCGTCGATGTACCGGTGGCCGTTGATCGTGATGGGCGGGTAGGCGCCCGGCATGGCGGAGCTGGCCGCCACCGCGGCTACCAGCGGCGCGCCGCTGTCGCGGTCCCAGACTTCCGGCTCGCCGGTCTCGGCATTGACCGCGGTGATGAGCAGCCGCCGGTCGGGCCACTGGCGCGCGGTGATCAGGGACTCCATCAGGGCGATGCGTTCCGCCTCAAGCATGGTGGGAGCTTCGAGAGCGATGCGGCCGACCCGGCGCAGGGCCTCCTGCGGTTCCAGAGTGGGGTCGCCGAGCACGGTGAAGACCTCGGCCATCCGCGCCGGGTCCGTTCGCGGGTGCGTCTGCGAACCTGCCCGCGCGTCCGTCTGCGCGTCTGCCCGCGCGTCTGTCTGCGGGCCTGTCTGCGAGGCGGTCGAGCGCCCGTCCCGCTCCTGTCGGAGGTCGGGATCGGGGTCGGGATCGGGGTCGGGGTCGGGATCGGGACCCGCACGGGTGGCGAGCCGGTCGAGGTCCTGACCGGTCGCCAGCATGGCGCCGACGATCGCCCCGGCTGAAGTGCCGACGATCAGGTCGGCGTCCGCGAGGTCCACTCCACGGTGCCTCAGCCCGGCGGCCAGACCGGCCATCCAGGCCGTCCCGGGAACGCCTCCGGGCCCGAGGACCAGTGCCCGCGAAGTTCCGCTCATGACTTCCCCCTATGGATCGGTACGGGAACAGCCTCGGACCTCAACCAAGGTTGAAGTCAAGTCGGCTCGCCGCTCCTCGCGGTGCCGGTGGTGTGAGAGATTAGAAGGATTCGTGGAGGTCTCACCGATGCATGGGGAGTGCCGTAGGTGAAGTCACGCGCGGCCGGTGGGGCCACCAGGCGCCAGGCCATGGCCGAGCATGTCCTGCGGCATGGCTCGGCCTCGATGACGGAGCTCGCCGAGACGTTCGGCGTGAGCGTGATGACCGTCCACCGTGACCTGGACCAGCTGGAGAGCCAGGGCATGGTGCGCAAATACCGTGGTGGCGCGAGCGCCCAGGCCTCCAGCATCTTCGAGAGCAACATCGCCTACCGCAAGACCGCCCAGACGGCGGAGAAGGAGGCGATCGCCCGGCATGTGGTGGGGTTGATCGAGCCGGGGAGCTCGGTCATCATCGATGACTCCACGACCGCGCTGGCCGTCGCGCGTCATCTCGACGAGGTGGCTCCCCTGACCGTCGTGACCAACTTCCTTGAGGCGATCAGGCTCCTCGCCCCCATGCCGGGCATCCGGCTCATGGCGCTCGGCGGTGAGTACTATCCGACGCACGACTCCTTCCTGGGCGTGGCCTGCGTCGACGCCGTCGAGGCGATGAACACCGACACGGTGGTCGTCTCCACCTCGGCCATCTCCGATCGGCACGCCTTCCACCAGGAGCAGGAGATCGTGCTGGTGAAGCGGGCCATGCTGGCCGCGGGCACACGGTGCGTCCTGGCGGTCGACCACACGAAGCTCGACCGCGTGGCCTTGCACCGGGTCGCTCCGCTTGACGCCTTCGACGTCATCGTGGTCGATTCGCACGCGCCGCCCGAGGCCGTGCAACGGCTCCGCGACCGCCACCACCGCGTCGACGTCGCCCAGGTCGAGTAACCAGGTCGAGTAACCAGGTCGAGTAACCAGGTCGAGTAATTAGGGGAGGGCGGTGCGGGGGACGGCGAAGATGGTTCGGCCGCAGCTCAGTGGGGTGGCCGTCTCAGTGGCGCACTGGTTCTTCGTCCATTCGGTCATCGACCAGACCAGGCCGGTGGCGTAGTCGTAGGTGAGGGACTCCGGATGCATCCCCCAGCACTCGTAAGCCGAGCTGTAGGGGTTGGCGCAGGTGTGGGATCTGCCGGTGGAGGTGTTCAGGGCCCATAGCTCGCCCGCCTCGTCCGGCCAGCTGTGCGCGACGTACCAGGTGCCGTTCCAGGACAGCACCCCCTGCATGTTGCCGACCTGGGTGCGGTACGCCTGGGCCGCCGGGGTGTAGCCGCTGGCGTTGGCGCTGAGCAGGAAGTTCGCGCCGCCGAGGTTGTAGCGGTAGACCCTGCCGTGCAAGGTGGGGTCGCTGAAGTACTCCACGGCGGTCAGGGAGTCCGGGGAGGTGCTGCGGTCCAGGGAGATGGAGGCGAAGCACGGCACGCCCGTGTCGCTGCTCATGGTGCACGTGCCGCTGGCGTAGCTGTAGAAGCCGACCTCCGGCATGACGTACTGGTAGCCGTACGCGGCGTACCCACTGCTCGTCTTGCCGATCGCCGAGCTCGCGTCGTTCACCCGCAGGATCTCCGACATGCTGAACACCCTGATGCCGGTGGAGTTGGCGCCCGTCGCGCTGACGTACAGCTTGTCGCCGTACCAGGCCATGCCGCCCATGTGCGTCTTGGCGGGGCCGAAGGTGTTGTTGGCGTAGCTGGTGACGTTCGGGTTGGCGGTGCCGTCCGTCGGCGCGACCAGGTAGACCCAGCGGTACTCCGGCGCCGACGGGTTGGTGTAGTCGATGAAGGCGACTCTGGCGTCGTTGTTGCGGAGGTTCGCGCCGCATTCGCCGGCGTTGCAGTAGTTCCAGCCACTGAGGATGGCCTTGTACGCCCCCCAGGTGCCGTCGTCGTCGGCATCGCCGGAGGTGGTGAGGCTCTGCGGGATCCACGTCTCGGTGCTCGCGTCACCGCTGTCCCAGCACCAGCTGACCGTGGCGGCCGGCTTGATCGGCAGTCCTGCGGCCTCGGTGCTGTCGCAGGTGCGCATGGGGTGGTTGGCGCTGGTCATGACCTCGGCGAAGTCGGCCTCGGTGAGGCCCGGCTGCGCCTTGAGCGTGCTCAGGCTGGTCGTCGGGTGCCAGATGACACCGGCTCCGGAGACGGCGACGAGCGGGGTTCCGTAGGCGGAGTCGTCGACGGGGTCGGCGTGCGCCGGGGTGGCGACGGCCAGGGGGAGGATGAGTAGCAGAAGGATGGCCACGAGTCTGGACAAGGGGGTGTCCTCTCTTACCGGCACATGTCCCCACATGTCGAGAGGGGGACAGCAGAAATCATGGAATCCGGAGCAGGGTCGCAGATAGCACTAAACACGTCTGAATCGGACGAAATTGCTGTCATCCGGATGACTAGGGTGGCGCTGTGATGGCCACGCCCCTGAAGTTGTCCCGAGGTCTGCTCTTCATCGCCGACGGCTCTCCCGCCTACGCGCGGCGCTACACCCACGAGGGCGAGGAGCCCGTGCACGCGCACAGCTTCGTGGAGATCGCCGTCGTGGTCGCCGGCACGGCCGTGCACCTTTCCTCGTCGGGACGGCAGGACCTGCGGGCCGGGGACGTCGTCCTGCTGCGTCCGGGCGTCTGGCACGGGTACGAGAACTGCGCGCGGCTCGTCCTGTACAACTGCTGCATCGGCACCGACCTGCTCCGCAACGAGCTGTCCTGGACGCGCGAGGACCCCCGGCTGGGCTACCTGCTCTGGACCGGTCCGCACTCGTTACAGCGCCGCGGCCTGCTGACCACCCATTTGACGGAGCTTGATCTGCGTACGTGCCTCGGCTACCTGGAGGCGCTCGACGGGCTGCGCGACCGCAGCATCCAGCGGCACCGGGCCGACGTCATAGGCTGGCTCTCGCTCTTCCTCGGGCACCTGTCCCGCACGGTCGACACCGGCCAGGACGAGGCGGCGGCCGACGGCGCGGCGACGCATCCGACGGTGATGCGGGTGGTGGGCATGGTGGAGAAGGACCTCGCCCACGACTGGACGCTGAACGAGCTGGCCGGGGCCGTCGCGCTCAGCCCCGCGTACCTGGTGCGGCTGTTCAAATCGGCCACCGGACTGCCGCCGATGGCCTACCTGGGCCGGCTGCGTGTCGAGACCGCGGCCGACATGCTGCTACGTACGGAGGAGCCGGTGACGTCGATCGCCCGGGCGGTGGGCTGGCCGGACCAGAGCCACTTCGCACGCCGCTTCAAGGCGTACTTCGGACTCAGCGCGACCACCTACCGCAACCGGTTCCGCACCTAGCGCCCCGCGGCTATGAGGTGTTCGGCCTGGTCGGCGGCGAAAGCCTGGATGGCGGCCCGTTCGGCCGCGTCACATGGCAGCAGCGGCGGGGCCACGTGCTCGGTGCACAGCCCGCGCTGGCGCAGCAGCTCCTTCACCGACGGTACGCCCGGCCGGATGGCGTGCAGCGCGGCGAGCCCGTCGGCGACCATCTGCAGCCGGTCGAGCGCGGCGTCGTTCCCGGCCTCGTACGCGGTGACGAGCCCGGTCATCGGCCCCGGTGCGAAGTTGGCCAGACCCGGTGCGATCCCGTCCGCTCCGGCACGCAGCCCGGTGGCGAGCCGGCCCTCCGCCCCTTGTGTGACGCCCACTCCGCCTACTTCGCGGGCGATGGCGACGATGCTCGCGAACAGCTCCGCGTCCCCGGAGCTGTCCTTGATCCCGACGACGTGGCCGAGCCGCAGGACCCGCGCCACCAGTGCGGGTGTGAGCGGGTTGGCGTAGCGGGGCGCGTTGTAGGCGACGACGGGCACGCCGTACTCGGCCAGGGCGGCGAAATGCGCGACGATCTCGTCGTCGCGGTGCCTGAAGTAGCCCGGCGGGCTGAGCAGGAAGGCGTCCGGCTCGGCGGCCAGCGCCGCTTCGGCTTTGGCGCGCGCGTCGAGCGTGCCCTGCGCCGAGACGTTGACCAGCACGGGGCCGTCGGCGACGAGGGCACGCCAGGCGCGGGCGGCGGCCGTGGCGTACGCGCCGATGGACGAGGCGGGCAGCAGCGAACCTTCGCCGTTGCTGCCGAGCAGCAGCAGCCCGCGTACGCCCGCGGCGGCCAGGCGGGGGAGCAGCTCGGGAGCAGCCCTGAGGTCCGGCCGGCCCGGAGCCGCCATCGGCGTGACGACGGGCGCGGTCACGCCGCGCAGCAGGGTTCGGCCGTCGCTCATGATCATCATCCCTGCGAATCGCCTTTCTCCAAGCGGACAGAGGTCGGTCGTGCGACGCTGACCTCCGGTGCGGGCCTCAGGCGCTGAGACCTCAGGTGCGGGCCTCAGGCGCTGAAACATCAGGTGCTGTTCTCGGCGCCTGCGGTGGACAGCTCAAGAGCCGCATCGAGCAGGCCGCGGGTGTACTCGTGCCGCGGCGACCCGAGAACGTCCGCGGTCAGCCCCTCTTCCACCACCACACCACGGCGCATGACGGCGATCCGGTCCGCGATCTGGTGCACCACCCCGAGGTCGTGGGAGATGAAGAGCATCGCCAGATGGTGACGCTCACGCAGGTCGACCAGCAGCCGCAGGATCTGCGCCTGGACCGACACATCCAGGGCGGACACCGCCTCGTCGCACACCAGCAGCCGCGGCCTGACGGCGAGCGCGCGGGCGATGCTGACCCGTTGGCACTGTCCGCCGGACAGCTCGTCCGCCCGGTGCCGGGCGACGCTCGCGTCAAGCCCGACGTCATCGAGCAGGCGATGCAGAGCGGCGGTACGGTCACCGGGCGGGGCCGAACTCGGATGGGTGCGCCAAGCCTCGTCGATGATGGCGGCCACGGTCATGCGCGGGCTGAGCGAGGACCGCGGGTCCTGGAAGACCATCTGCGCGGCACGTTGCTGCGCCGTGGTCCGGCGCCCGACCGGTCCCAGGGGCACGCCGTCGAGCAGGACGGAGCCGGAGTCGGGCCGGACCAGGCCGACCACCGCGCGGGCCACCGTGGTCTTGCCCGACCCGGACTCTCCGACCAGTCCCACGATCTCGTCGGGCGCCACCGCCAGGCTCACGCCGTCGACCGCGACGAACCGCCCAGACTGGCGCTCGGCGGGCGAGCGGAACCAGGAGCCACGGCGGTCAGCGCGCGACCGGAACCAGGAGCCACGGCCGTCAGCGCGCGACCCGAGCCAAGCGCCACGGCGGCCGAAAGTGACCCGCAGGTCGCGCACCTCGAGCAGGGTCCCGCCAGGGTCGACGTCTTCACTCATCGCGACAGCAGCTCCTCGGCGAAGTGGCACGCGGCCCATCGGCCGGGCGCGACGGATCTCGGCTCCGGTTCCTCGGTGCGACACCGATCACGGGCCAACGGGCACCGAGGGTGGAACGCGCATCCCGGCGGCCGGTTCGCCGGTGTGGCCGGCGTGCCCGGCAACGGGTGCGCCAGCGCGGTACGGGTCCGCACCGCGGGCACGCTCTCGACCAGCGCACGGGTGTACGGGTGGGCCGGGCGAGCCAGCACCGCCGTGGTGGGGCCGCGCTCGGCCACCCGGCCGGCGTACATGACGACGACCTGGTGCGCGACGTGCGCCACGACCCGCAGATCATGGCTGACCAGGAGCATCGCCAGTCCCTGCTCCTGCTGGATGGAGCGCAGCAGGCTCAGGATGCGCGCCTGCACCGTGACGTCCAGCGCGGTGGTGGGCTCGTCGGCGAGCAGCAGCGCCGGGCTGCCCGCCAGGGCGAGGGCGATCATGGCCCGCTGCCGCATCCCGCCGGAGAACTCGTGCGGGTAGCTGCGCATCCTCGTGGCGGGCTCCGGGACGCCCGCCAGTTCGAGCAGTTCGAGCACCCGCTGGCGCACCTCGGCGCGCGGGCGGCCGGCCCGGCGGAGGATCTCGCCCACCTGGCGGCCGATCGCCTGCGTCGGATTGAGCGCGGCCAACGGGTCCTGAAAGATCATCGCGATCTCGTGGCCGCGCAGCCGGCGCCTCCGGGCGGGGCTCGCCCGGAGGAGATCCTCGCCCCGCCAGCGCAACTCCCCGCCGGTCGCCGCTCCATTCGGGAGCAGGCCGATCATGGCGTTCGCGGTCATCGTCTTGCCGCTGCCCGACTCGCCGATGAGCCCGACCGTGGTCGCCGGCGGGATGTCGAACGTCACCCGGTCGACGACGCGGATGGCGCCTCCGGCGACGGGCAGGTCGATGACCAGCCCGTCCACCTCGAGCAACGGGTCGCCCGTCGTGGCGTCGGACACCGGCCGAGGGTGTGACGTCCGTGTTCGGCTCATGAACCGCTGACCTGCATGCCGGCGAAGTCGGGCAGCCCGTTCGGATCCGGCGTGACGCCGGTGACCCGGTGGTTCCAGACATAGGCGTACTTGACCGCCATCGGGAACATGCCGACCGCGTCCCGCCAGATGATCTTGCTGGCCTCGCCGTACAGCTTGACCCGCTCGCCGGCGTCCGGGCTCGCCCCGGCGGCGGCGAGCAGCTTGTCGAGCTCGGGGTTGCAGTAGCCGTTGCGCTTGGCCGCGCAGGGGTACAGCCGGCCGAGCGTGTTGGCCGAGTCGAACGTGGGGTTCGACAACTGCTGGAAGTTGATGTCCCAGTTCAGGGCGAGCAGGTCCTTGGTGAACACCGCCTGCTCCTTCTCCAGCAGGTCCACCTGGACGCCGATCTTCTGCAGGTCGGAGACGATCGCCTGGTTGAACGGCCGGAACTCGGCGTTGGCGAACTGCAGCCGCAGCTTGGTGGCGAAGTCGAAGCCGGCGGCCTTCAGCGCGGCCTTCGCCGCGGCCGGGTCGTAGCGGACGGGTTCCTGGGGGACGTGGCCGAGGGTGACGGGCGAGACCGGGGCGTCGGCCAGGGTGCCCGTCTGCGGGTACAGCCGCTTGATGATGGTCGCGAAGTCGACCGCCTGCCACAGCGCCCGGCGTACCTTGGCCTCCTTCAGCGCCGGTATGGAGGAGTTGAACCACATGGTGAACACGGCGGTGCTCGGCACCGTCTCGACCTTGAGGTTGGAGTCGCGCTGCAGCTCCGCGAGCTGGTCGTCGGGGATGCCCCAGATGAGGTCCACCTCGCCGGTCCGCAGCGCGGTCATCCGGGCCGCGAGCTCGGGCATCTTGCGGATGGTCACCCGGCCGAGCCGGGGCGCGCCCGCGTAGTAGTCGGGGTTCGGCACCAGCACGAGCGTCCCGGCCGCGTCGAACTTCTCCACCTTGAACGGCCCTGATCCGACCGGGTTCTTGAAGAACGCCGGATTCTCGCCGGTCAGACTGCCGGGCAGCACGTAGAAGATGGCCAGCTTGTACGGCACCGCCGCATCCGGTTTCGCGGCCTTCAGCACCACCTCGGTGGGCGACGTGGCGGTCATCGTGTAACCGGTGAAGTTGGCCGAGCTCGTGCTCTTGAGGTCGATGAACCGCTTGAACGAGGCGACGACGTCATCGGCGGTGACGGGCTTGCCGTCGCTGAACTTCGCGCCCTGCCGCAGCGTGAACGTCCACTGGGTGGCGGAGGCGTCGGGCTTCCAGGCGGTGGCGAGGTCAGCCTGCAAACTGCCGTCCGGGCGGGGCCGCATCAGCCGGCTGAAGATCGCCTGGGCGGCGAGCTGGGTGCCGGTGGCGCTGCCGGCCAGGGGACTGGCCGGGTCGAGGTTGTCGATGGCGTAGGTGCCGGCGATGGTGATCTCACTGCCGCCGGTGCCGCCGCCGGTGCCGCCACCGGTGGCGGCGCTGCATCCGCTCAGCGCGATGGCCGCGGCGGCGATAAGGGCCAGTGCCGCGCGGCGCGGCCTGCCTGAGGCAAGAGGTCTGGTCATGGACGTCTTCCCGTCTTCCGAGGGCTTTCAGGGGGTGCTGGTGAAGGGAAGGAGGGTGTGCCGGTCGGACGTGGGCCGGTGTCTCATCTGAGATGTCCGCGTCCGTATCGGGCGGTGAGCTGGTCGCCCAGGATCCCGACGTTGATGATCAACAACGACAGTGCGACGCCGGGCAGAGCCGAGATCCACCAGGCGGTTTCGAGGTACTGCTTTCCGTTCGCGATGGTCTGGCCCCACGAGACCGCCGAGTTGGGCAGGCCGATGCCGAGGAAGCTGAGCCCGGCTTCGGCCAGCACGACGAGAGCGAACTCCAGCGTCGCCAGGGCGACCACCGGACCGGCCGTGAGCGGCAGGATGTGCCGCACCAGGATGGACGCCGGCCGGACACCGAGGACGCGGGCCGCGTCGATCCAAGGCCGCTCCCGCACCGACAGCGCGACGCCGCGGGTGACGCGCGCGAACGAGATCCAGGCCGTCGCGGAGAGCGCGGTCACGACCACCAGGACGCTGCGCTCGAAGGCGCCCGCGATCACGATGGTCAGCAGGATCGCCGGGAAGGCGAGCAGGATGTCGATGCCACGGGCGAGCACCGTGTCGGGCCAGCCGCGAAAGTAGCCGGCGACGATGCCGATGCTCACGCCGATCAGACAGGAGACGACGACGGTCGAGACACCGATGATCACCGACGTGCGAGCACCGTAGACGACCTGGGCGAGGACGTCACGGCCGAGACCGTCCGTGCCGAACCAGGCGATCCCGCCCGACGTGACGAGCGATCCCGGGCTGAGCAGCCGGTCGTCGAGCGCGACGCGCACCGGGTTGTAGTCCATGACCAGCGGGCCTGCCCCGCCGACCACGGCGTAGACGGCGAGCACGGCGTACGGGATCCGGCTGAGCCACCGACCGGCCGCCACCCGCCCGCGGCCGGCGCCAGGCAGGACGTCGACGAGGGCGGTCATGCCGCACCGTCCAGTTTGATGCGCGGATCGAGTTGGGAGTAGAGCAGGTCGGCGACGAGATTGAACAGCATCACGATGCCGGCGATCAGGAAGGTCGCCGCCTGGACCACGGCGTAGTCGCGGTTGGAGACCGCGTCCACCACGAGCGTGCCGAGCCCGGGCCAGGCGAAGACGTTCTCGACCACGACCGCCCCGCCCATCAGGCCGGCCATGTGCAACCCGACGATGGTCACCACGGGGATGAGGGAGTTGCGCAGTGCGTGGCCGAGCAGCACCTGCCGCTCGGTGAGACCTTTGGAGCGAGCTGTCTGGATGTACGGCTCGCGCATCGTCTCGGCGACGCTCGTCCTGGTCAGGCGGGCCACGATGGCGGTGAACGGCAGCGCCAGCGTGATCGCCGGCAGGATCAGGTGCGCGGGTGTGCCCGCCCCCGCGCTGGGCAGCAGGCGGAAGGCCAGCGCGAAGACGAGGATCAGCATGATGCCCACCCAGAAGGTGGGGAACGACTGCAGGGCGATGGTGCCCGCGGTGACCACGCGGTCGACGACGCCGCCCGGACGCCCGCCGGCCAGCAGCCCGAGCACCAGGCCGAGGGCCACGGCGATGAGGGTGGAGGCGAGCATCAGGTCGGCGGTCGCGGGCAGGCGCTCGAACACCTGCGACATCGCCGGCCGATCGAAGCGGTAGGAGCCGCCGAAATCCAGCCGCGCCACGTCGGCGAGATAGCTGAGGTACTGAGTGAACACCGGCCGGTCGAGTCCGAGTTTCGTGGTGAGCTCGGCCACCTGCTCCCGGCTCGCGTCCGGGCCCAGCAGGATCGTCGTCGGATCGCCCGGGGCCACCCGGACGATGAGGAAGATGAGGGAGGCGGCTCCCCACATCACCAGCACGCCGACGAGCAGCCGTTTGGCGATGACCCGGATCATGTGTCGTCCCAGATGTTCCAGCCGACGGCTGCGGGCTTGGTCACTGCTATCTCCTTGGTGGTGCCACCGTCGCGCCCGGAATGAGGGGGCATTCGACGTATTCTCTGCGGGCCTCCGGCTCGGGCGCCTCCAGCAGCCGCACCAGCAGGTGGGTGGCTTGCCGGCCCATCTGCTCGCGTGGGACGACCAGGCCGGTCCAGGGCGTGTCGGTGCGGGACGCGCCGGTGGAGTCACCCAGCACGACCATGCTCAGATCGTCCGGGACCGACATTCCGTGCCGCTGCGCGCAGGTCAGAAGCTCCTCTGCCAGGAGGATCTGCTCCGCCACCACGGCGGTGATGCCGCCGTGCCGGATCTCCGCCAGCAGACCCGGCACATCGCCGGCGGACTCCAGTGTCCATACCGGACCGGCGAGCCGCCTGGCTTCCCCGGCGGGCATCGCTCGCTGGAATCCCTTCTCCCGGTCTCGGCTGGGCTGCGCCCCGCCGTCGCCGATGCGGGCGTAGGCGATCCGCCGGTGGCCCAGCTCGAACAGCTGTTCAGTGAGCTGCTGGGTCGCTCCGGCGTAGTCGGCCGCCACATAGGAGATCGGCACACCGGATACCTCCCGGTGTCCCACGTAGACGAACGGGTAGCCGGTGTCGCGCAGCCGTTCGATCTCCTCCACGTTCGGGTCGCGTCCGAGCAGCAGCGCGCCGTCCGCGAGTGACAACCGGGTCGCCCCGTCGCGGAAGACCTGCCGCTCGCCACCGCCGCTGGTGAACATCAGCAGGTCGTAGCCGAGGTCCGCGGCCGCCTGCTCCATGCCGAGCAGGAACGGGAAGTAGAAGTCCACGCTGGTCGTCGGGAAGACCGGTTCGAAGGTGTGTACTCCGATGATCTTGTTCTGGCCGCCGGCGAGGGATCGGGCCGACGGGTTGGCGACGTAGCCCCATTCGCGGATCGCCGCCAGCACTCGCTCTCGGGTCGTCGGACTGATCCGGACGTCGTTCCGCTCGTTCAGCACGAGCGAGACGGTGGCCTGACTGACGCCCGCGAGGCGCGCGATGTCGGCCTGAGTAGGTTTTCGCACCGGTCCGCGACTCATCCGAGCCCCCTGCTAATGCGCCTAACACAGTGATCGCAAAGTCTGGCTCTCGATTCTGTGAAATGTCAATGGACCTGGGCGAGAACGCGCTCTCTGCAATCGAGGGCAATTACTAATACCCATTAGCGTCTGGTGTCCGGGAAAGATCGCAGGTACCGTCCAGTCCTGTCCTCAGGAGGTTGACCCGAGGAGAGCCGCATGACCTTTCCCATCAGCCGGCGGACGTTCGCCCTCGGCCTCGCCGCAGGGGCCGCCACGGCTGCCCTGCCTTCCCCCGCCGCCGCTTCCCCAGTCGGCGCCGCACCGTTCTTCGCGGAGTCCACTCTGTGGGACACCGCCGTCGATCCGCTGGCCAGCTACCACGTGCACGCCCTCGCCGTACTGCCCGACGACACGATCCTGGCCTGCACCGAAGGCCGGCACCTGGTGTGCGACGCCGGACCGCACGACCTGCTCATCCGCCGCAGCACCGACAAGGGACAGACCTGGAGCCCGTCCCAGGCGGTGGCGCTCTCCGTCGACGGCCAGTCCTGGTCCAACCCCACCTTCGTGGTGGACCGGACGACGAGCGAGGTGTTCCTGTTCTACGGGCTCTGCGTGCAGTTGCCGGAGAACACCAGCTGCTCCGCCGACTCCAGCACGATGTACGTCAGCTCCAGCAAGGACGGCGGCGCCACCTGGGGCGAACCGCGCAGCCTGGCCGGTCTCTTCGACCACTTCCCGTACAACTGGGCGATGCACGGTCCGGGGCCCGGTCACGGCATCCAGCTCGATTCGGGGCGGCTGCTCCTCACCGTCTCCCACCGCACGATCATCACCGGTGTCCCCACCGCCGACCGCCACTACGGCGCCTCGACCGTCTACAGCGATGACCACGGCCGTACGTGGCAGGCCGGCGGCGAGGTGCCGATGGGTGCGGGCTATCCCACCGTGGGGGAGGCCAGGCTGGTGCAGCGCGACGACGGCACGGTGCTGATGAACAGCAGGCCCGGCTCGGGCAATGACTGGCCTCGCGACATCGCGGTCAGCGGGGACGGCGGTCTGACCTGGTCACCCCCCACCATGGACTTCAGCCCCGGACTCTTCAACGGCGTCGACACCGGCCTCACCCGCTACACCGGCGGACCCCGCAGCCGAGGCGTCAACCGCGTGCTGTTCAGCCGTCCCGACGCGCCGATGCGCTGGAACATGACGGTCGCGGTGAGCTACGACGAGGGCGACTCCTTCAGGTACAGCCGCTCCGTCAACCCTGGCCGGGGGTATTACTCGGATCTGGCGCGCCTGTCCGACGGCACGATCATTCTCCTGTACGGCTGCGACGGCGACCTCGACGGCACCCCGCGGCGCGTGGCCGCCGCCCGGTTCAACCTGGAGTGGCTGACGCAGGGCCGGGACAGCCTGGCCACCGGCCCGAAGCTGACCGAGAAGACGCACGACCTGGGTCACACCGCCGTCCATGCCCACCGGTCAGGCGGAACGGTGTCAGTGGTCCGCGAAGCCACCGCGCGCGGCGGTGTCCGCGCGGCCTTCGTCCCCGCCGCGACCGGGGACTTCATCGAGTACCCCTTCATCGTCGCCCACGGCGGCGAGCACGAATTATGGTTGCGCTACTTCCGATCCGGGGACGGCGGCCTCATGGCGGTGACCGTGGACGGGAAGACACCACGCAACTCCACGCTGGATCTGACGGCCTTCCGCGGTAACGGCTACGACGTCGCTCTGCTGGACCGGATGCGGCTGCGGCCCGGCCGGCACACCATCCGCTTCACGCTGGCCGGCGCCGGCCGGGGTGGTGGCACGGCCATCTCACTCGACCAGCTGAGCCTCGTCCAGGCAGCCGCCGCGCCTGACGTCCGCGAGGAGGTCACCGTCGACAACGGCGGGCTCGGCTTCGACACCACCGGCACCTGGCCGAGCAGCAGAGGCGTCACCGGCTACTACGGATTCAACTACCTGACGCACGCGCGCGGCACCGGAGCCAACCTCGCCCGGTGGCGACCGGCGCTCCCGGGCGACGACCGGTACGAGGTGCTCGTCTCCTACGCGGCCGACCCCAACCGGGCGACCAACGCCACGTATGTCGTCCACCACGCCGAAGGCACGACTCCGGTGGCCGTCAACCAGCGGGTGCGCGGTGTGCCCGACGTCCGCATGGGCGAATGGACGTCTGTGGGCACCTTCTCCTTCAAAGCCGGCATCGAGGGATATGTCGAGCTCAGCGACGCCGCCGACGGTGTGGTCATCGCCGACGCCGTCCGGTTCCGCAGACAGGTGTCATCGTGACGGCCGTACCCGGTCCGGCCGCCGCGGTGGCCCTGCGCCCGCTCTCCGCCAACCGGGTGACCGGCGGTTTCTGGGCCCGGCGGCTGGCGGCCAACCGGGCCGCGATCCGGCTCGGACACGAACGGCTGGTCCAGGCGGGCAACATCGGCAATCTCCAGATCGCCGCAGGGGAGTCCACCGGCACGGCCGAGGGGGCCGGCTTCTGGGACTCCGACGTCTACAAGTGGCTGGAGGCGGTCGCCTGGGAGCACGCGCGCAGCCCCGACGAAGGGCTGCTGGAGCATCTGCACAAGCTCAGCCGGACGATCGCGGCGGCGCAACGCGAAGACGGATACCTCAACTCCGCCATCCAGGTCCGCGGCGAGGAACGGTACGCGCGCCTGTGGAACAGCCACGAGCACTACTGCGCCGGCCACCTGATCCAGGCGGCGGTGGCGGCGGCCCGGGCGACCGGCCACGACGAGCTGCTGCGGGTCGCCACCCGGTTCGCCGACCATCTCGCCGGCACCTTCGGTCCCGATCGGCGCGGCGAGCTGGACGGGCACCCGGTGGTGGAGATGGCGCTCGTCGAGCTGTACCGGCAGACGGGTGCGCGACGGTACCTGGACCTGGCCCGGCACTTCGTCGAAGCCCGCGGCCACGGCCGGGCCGCGAAACCGGGCTTCGACCCCTCGCACTACGGTGACCCCGCCCACTACTCCGACCGGCTCCCCGTACGCGAGGCGGAGACGGTGGAGGGGCACGCCGTGCGCGCCGTCTACTTCGCCGCGGGCGCCACCGACGTCGCCATCGAGACCGGCGACGCCGAACTGCTGGCCGCGGTACGCCGGCAGTACGACACGATGCGCCGTCAGAAGCAACACGTCACCGGCGCGGTCGGCTCACGCTGGGACGGCGAGGCGTTCGGCGAAGCGTACGAGTTGCCGCCCGATCGGGCGTACGCCGAGACCTGCGCCGCGATCGGGACGATGCAGTGGGCGTGGCGGCTGCTGCTGGCCACCGGGGACTCCGCCTACGCCGACCAGATCGAGCTGCTGTTGTACAACGCCCTGCTGCCCGCGGTATCGCTGAGCGAAGCGGACTACTTCTACGTCAACACGCTGCACCGGCGGACCGGCGCACGGGGCGACGTGCAGCGGGCACCGGCGTACGGCCGCCGGCCATGGTTCAACTGCGCCTGCTGCCCGCCCAACGTGATGCGTACGCTGGCGAGCCTCCCCGCATACCTGGCGACCGGCACGGACGACGGGCTCCAGGTGCACCTGTACGCCCAGAGCACGCTGACCTCGGGTGGACTCACCGTCACCATCGACACCGAGTACCCAACGGACGGCCTGGTCACGGTGACCGTACAAGAGGCGCCGGAGCGGGAGGTGGAGCTGGCGCTGCGCGTACCGGACTGGGCGGAAGGGTCCACCGTGGACGACAAGCCGGTGGCGCCCGGCGGCTACGCCCGCACGCGCCGGGTGTTCCAGCCCGGCGATCGGGTGCTGCTGCGGATGCCCATGCCCCCTCGCGTCCTGGTGGCCGACGACCGCGTGGACGCCACGCGCGGGTGCGTCGCCGTCACCCGTGGGCCGCTGGTCTACGCGATCGAACAGCCCGACCAGCCGTCCGGCGTCGTCCTGGAGGACGTCCGCCTCGATCCCGCCACGCCGCTGCGGCTCGAACACCGGCCGGACCTGCTCGATGGCGTGATCGTGCTCCGAGCGGACGGCGCGCTCGCGCCGGGACCCGCTGAGTCCTCCTACCGGCCGTACGGGCAGCCGCTCCCGTCGGCGCGGTCCACGGACATCACGCTGATCCCCTACTACGCCTGGGCCAACCGCGGCCCGCACGCCATGCGGGTGTGGATTCCGGTGAGAGGGAACACATGACGAACTACGCCCGTATCCAGGCCGCGCTCGCCCAGGGCTGGAACACCTGGGACACGCGCAGCGTGCTCACCCACGTGCTCCTCCCCGACGCCCTGGGCCTGTCCCTCGGCCTGAAGGAGTACTACCGGGGCACATCGCTGCGTACCGCCCAGATCGGCCGGCGCACCGAGGGCGCGGAGACCGTCACCCTGGGCCGCCACGCCTATGACGGCGGCTTCACCGAGACGACCGTGACGTGGGCGGGCATCACGATCCAGGTGCGGACGGCGCACGCGGGTGACGACCTGGTCGTGCTGGTGACGCCCACCGCCAACCAGCCCAAGAGCGCGCTGCTGACCGTCGGTGTCGGCTACCTGTGGAACCGGCCCGGCTCCGTCACCCGCGAGGGCGACCGGATCACCGCCGAGGGACCCGGCGGGACCGTCCAGGTCTTCTGCACGGCACCGCACGTCGACGACCCCTACACCGACATCGACGGGCCGTACCTGGCGATGGAGCTGACCGGCGCCGTCGGGATCAGCACCGGCCGCGCCCGGGACCTGCCGGAGATCGCGGAGATCGTCGCCCGCGCCGCCACCGAGATCGGCACGGCCGGCACCGACCCCATGGCGCAACACCGCGAGATCGTCAGGGACGCCATCTCCTGGAACACGATCTACGAACCCGCGCGGTCCCGCGTACTCACGACCGTCAGCCGGCTCTGGAACGTCGGCAAGCGCGGTGGCTACGCCCTGTTCTGCTGGGACGCCTTCTTCAACGCGCTGCTGGCGGCCGTGTCGAGCAAGGAACTCGCCTACGTCAACACCGTCGAGATGCTGCGAGCCCTCACGCCGGAGGGCTTCGTCCCGAACGTCGAGCAGGGCACCGGCCGCAAGACCTACGACGGCTCCCAGCCACCGGTGGGCTCGCTGGTGATCCGCGAGCTCTACCGAAGGTTCGGCGACCGGTGGTTCCTGGAGGAGACCTTCGCGCCGCTGCTGTCCTGGAACCGCTGGTGGTGGCGGGTGCGCAGGGACGGCGACCTACTGTGCGCCGGCTCGACCTACTTCGACCCAGAGTTCCCCTCGCCGCAGGACGTCCCCCGCATCCACCAGCACTTCGGCGCGACCTGCGAGACCGGCTGGGACAATCACCCCGTCTTCGAAGACGTGCCCTTCGACCAGGCCAAGAGCCTGCTCGCCGCCCACGATGTGGGGCTGAACAGCCTGTACGCGGCCGACTGCGAGGCACTCGCCGACATCGCCGACATCCTCGGCGACCGGGCGGCCGCGGCGGAACTGCGCGAGCGGCACGCGGCCGTCGTGGCGGCGATGGAATCCCTGTGGGACGAGCCGACCGGCATCTACCGCAGCAGGCGCACCGACATCGGGCTGCCGACAGAGCGGCTGTCCACCATGAGCTTCTACCCCCTGCTGGCCGGCGTCGGCGCGGGCGAACGGACCCGGCGCATGGTGTCCGGGCACCTGATGGCCGACGACGGCTTCGGCGGCGAATGGATACTGCCGACCTCACCGCGCAGCGAGCCGATCGACCTGCGCGAAGGCACCTACTGGGCGGGACGGGCGTGGCCGCCGGTGAACTTCCTCGTCTATCTGGGATTGCTGCGCGCCGGCGAACGCTCCGCCGCCGAGTGGCTCGCCGAAGGCAGCTCCAGATTGGTGCTGAAGGAATGGAACCAGCACCGCCACGTGCACGAGAACTACTCCAGCAGCCACGGCGGCGCGTGCGACAAGCCGAACAGCGAGCCGTTCCAGACCTGGGGCGCGCTGCTGAGCCTCATCGTCCTCATGGAACGCGGCGAGGTCGGCTTCTTCGAGAAAGGTGGTACGACGTGACGAACACCGAGCTGAAGAGCACATACGAGCGCGACGGCTTTCTCGTCCTCCGCGACGCGTTCAGCCCCGGTGAGGTCGGCAAGCTGGTCGAAGAGGCCGTCCGCATCTGCCGCGGCGAACTCGGCGACGTCCAGGGGGCGCTCCCCGCCGGGCCCGCCGACACCGACGACGACGTCCTTCGCCGCTTCCTCTGCGTCCACTACCCCCACAAGCTCTCCGGCGTGATGCTCGCCGCCATGCGCCATCCGGCGATCGTCGCACCGCTCACCACGATCATCGGCCCGAACGTGAAGTCCATGCAGTCCATGCTGTTCATCAAGTCCGAAGGGGAGCCGGGCCAGGCCTGGCATCAGGACGAGATGTTCATCCCGACCCGCGACCGTTCGCTCACGGCGGTCTGGCTCGCGCTCGACGACGCCACCGTCGAGAACGGCTGCCTCTGGGTGCTGCCCGGCTCACACCGATCCGGCGTGGTCTACCCGAACCGTGAGCACGATGATCCGCGCTACGACTGCACGGTGGAGTCCTACGGCTTCCCGTTCGACGACTCCGACGCGGTGCCCGTGGAGGTCCCGGCCGGCTCCGCGGTCGTGTTCAACGGCTACCTGCTGCACAAGTCGCTGCCCAACACCGCCAGGGGCGGCTATCGGCGGGCCCTGGTCAATCACTACATGAGCGCCGAGTCGCTGCTGCCGTGGGACATTCCCGCAGCCGGGACGCCCATGGCGCAGGCGGACCACCGCGACATCGTCCTGGTCGCCGGCGCCGACCCGTACGCGTACAAGGGCCTGCGGGAGGTACGCCGGCCGCGGATCCGCCCGAACAGGGACGGCGGCTGCGACCGGTGACGACCGGGCCTCATGAGAGCCTGTCACCGGAGCACTAGCCGAGCAGCAGGCGCGCCGGACCGTGCAGGCCGCTCACCCGCTGTCCGGGGAAGACGAAATGCGTGGGGCTGACCGCGTCGAGATGCGGCGCGAGCGTGCCGTACACCTCGACCTCGACGGTGTTCTCACCCTCCTGTAGCGCCGCGCCGACGTCGAACCGGTACGGCGAGCACACCCTGACCCCGCACGACCGGCCGTTGACCCGCACCTCCGCGGTGCCGCGCACCCGGCCCAGATCCAGGAGAGCGGTGTCCGGACGCTCGTCGAGATGGACGGTGCGGCGGTAGCGGACGCCGCCGCTGTACTCCGGCAGGCCCGAACGCTCCCAGTCGCCCAGCTCGATCGGGCCGGGCCCGGTCTCGATCTCGATCGGCCCGGTGAGGATGGCGCCGCCGGTGTACCCGGCCTCGGTCACGACGCGCAGCAGGGCCTCGCGCGGCCCGGCCCGGCCGTCGAGGGACACCTCCAGGCGGTCGGTGCCCTCCGCCACCGTCTGACCGTCGATCAGCAGCTCGGCCGCGCCGCGCAGGGGCACCCGGAGGGCGGTGGCGCCCGGCGGGACCTGGAAGCGCAGCCACTCGACGCGCCCGGCCGTGCCCGGCTCGGCCAGCACGGCCGGCAGCACGACCGAGGACGCGGCCGGCACGGCTGAGGACGCGGCCGGTGATGTGGGGGCGGCCGGTTCGTTTCGGTCTCCTGACAGCCAGGAGGTGCCGGGGAGGGGGTGCGGGCGGCGCGGCAGGTGCAGGGCGGCGGGGTCGCGGTACTGCGTCCGGTGGATCTCGGCCGGGACGCGCTCGCCGTCGTGCACGGCCCACCAGCCGGGCCCGGAAGAGACGCAGCCGTCGACCAGGACCGGCTCGGCGCCGTCGCCGACCCGGACGGTCACCTCGTTCGCGCCGGGCCGCAGCACCCCGGCCAGGTCGTAGCGGCGGACGCGGGCCTTGCGGTGGTCGGCGTACGGGTCGAAGCCGCCCTGCCGGCCCACCTCCACCCCGTTGACCAGCACCTGGCAGGCCGTCATCGAGGCGACCTGGAGCACCGTCCCCTTCGGCGTGAACGCGGCGGTCAGCTCGGCCGGGCCCGCCGGACCGGTGATCCATTCCGGGCGTAGGTAGGGTTCGGGGTCGGTCACGACGGCGACGTGCGCGCGCAGCCACCCGTCGTCCTCGGGCACCAGCCGGACCTCCAGCAGGTGGCTGCCGGGCGAGAGGGGCCGGCGGGCCAGCGCCAGATAGCCCCGGTCGTCCAGGTCCACGTCATGGCCGTCGATCCGCACCGCCTTGGCGGCCGCGGCGCCGACGGCGAGGAAACCGTGCTCCGGCACGGTCAGCTCGGCCCTGAACCGGGCGCTCCGCCCCATGGCCACCTGCCCGAAGTCCAGGAACTCCTCCGGCACGTGCCCCTTGGGCCCGAGGTCGAGGCGGTGGATGGGGTCCTTCCTGATGCCGCGCGAGGTCGAGTACACCGCGGGCCGCCACTCCTCGCCGTCGGTCCGCAGGCTGCCGTGCGAGCCGAACGTCGCGTACGCGGGCCGCCACTTCAGGCCGTCCACCCGGTGCTCGACCTCCCAGCGGTGCAGGACCGGACCGGAGTGGCCGAGGTCGCCCCAGGTGTCGTCCAGGGTGGGGACGAGCTCCATCTCCCAGCCGGTGCCGAGATCGAGCTCCCTCGTGGGGGACGCGGGTTCGATTCCCGCCACCCGCACTTCTCGCTCGCCCTGCTGGCCAGGCCCGTCCTGCTGGTCCTGCTCGTCCCGCTCGCCCGTGAAGACGAGCAGCGCGGCGGGGCCGGCGTCGAACGGCACGACGACCTCGGTGTGCTCGCCCTCCACCGTGTACGGCAGCGCACGCACCCCGCCGCCGAACGGGTCCACCAGCAGCGGGGTCCCCGAGACGCCGCGCACTCGCACCGGCATCTCGGCGGCGTACCGGGCGGGGTCGAAGTCGATGGTGGCCGAGTCCCAGCCCTGGTCGATGCCGCGGTCACCCGGTCGTTCGACCGACACGTGGCTCGCCATGGGGAAGGTGGCCTGGAGGTAGACGATGGTGGCGCCGTCGAACTCCCGTACCAGCGGGGGAACCGGCGCCTCGACCCGGCGCAACGGCGACAGCAGCGGACCGAGGTCGGCCGTCGTCGCGGCGAAGCGGACCCGCGAGCGCAGCGGCCCCTCCGGGCGCGCGCCGACGGCGACGACCAGCCCGCCCCGATCGGCGAACGCCACGAGCGCCTCTTCCGTGGCCGGCTCGAGCGTCGTGCACGCGGGCAGCACGATCCCGGCATAGGACTCGCCCGCGACCTCCAGCCGCGTCCGGGCCGCACTGTCCCCGGCGGCGGCCTTCGCCCCCGCACCGTCCCCGGCCGCGCCGGTCCGGCCGGGTCGGATGGTGGCCCGCTGGACCGAGTCGTCGTCGATCACGTCGGCGTCCAGGCCGAGCCGGTCCAGGACGCCGGGAAGCATCCGGAACCAGGCCATCTCGCCCACGATCTCGCGATAGACCTCCTGCGCCCGCGCGGCCTCCGCCCCCACCGCGTCGAGCCGCGTGTCCGCCTGGACGGTCGCGGTGGGCATGAGGACCGCCAGGTCACAGGCGTGCCTACCCAACGAGAGCGCCGCGCACAACCGCGTGACGGCGTCGGCGAAGACGCGGTGGTGCCGCCAGTACGGCTGGCGCCAGTCCGTGGACGGCGGCGCCCATTCCCACCAGCCCGCCTTGGTCGTGTAGTAGACGGCGTGCGGGTTGTACAGGGTGGCTCCGGCCCGCAGCCAGGGCAGCAGCCAGTCGAAGGTCTCCTCCAGCGTGCCGCCCCAGCCGCTGGAGTGGAACGCCTCGATCCAGGTGCGCGGCCGGTCGTACAGATGGGCCAGCGAGGAGTGCACCCGCGCGTCCCCGTGGTGGTCGGAGCCCGGCGCGCTGAACCAGCGGTGCGTGCGCGCGTAGTCGGCGTACAGCTGCACGCCCTCCACCGGATGACCGGCACGGGCGGGATCCTGCTGGTCGCAGCCGCTCAGCAGGCCGTGGCGGGCGTGCCACTCGGCGAGCGGCCGGAAGAACGCCTCCTCCGCCAGCTCGGCGCGGGTGCGCTGGTAGTCGCGGCGGACCTCGCCCGCCCCCGCGCCGTCCGCCCACAGCAGCGGCAGGTGCGGGGTGAGGTCGTAGCCCCGGCGCTTCTCGAACTCCACGGCGAAGGTGCCCGACCAGGTCGGGACCGCGGGCAGCTCGTCCTGGAAGGAGCCGGCGATGACCCCGCCCAGCCGGTGCCCCAGCCGGCGCTCGAACTCGCCGTGCACCCGGTCGATCAGCGCCGCGCACGCGTCCGCGGACAGGTAGTCGAAGCCACGGGTGGTCACCGAGCCGTCGGCGGCCAGCCAGCGGCCGGCGAAGCGGGGCTCCTCGTCGACCAGCCGGGCCTGGAGATCGGCGCCCGAGAAGCCGAGCTGGTCGTAGAACCACAGGGAGATCCCCAGCTCCTCGGCGTCGGCGCACACCTGCTCCAGCAGGGCCCACCACTCCTCGGAGAAGAACGGCGGGTCGTCGGCGTCGGAGCCGAACATCGGTCCCGACGGTGCCAGGTTGAGTATCACGAGGTTCCACACGCCGCCCTCGGCGAACCGCTCCAACTGCCAGCGCAGCCGGTCACGTCTCAACCGCTCACCGCTCCACCACCAGATGGCCGCGGGGGAGTACGCCCGGGGTGGGTCACGCAGGATGCCGGCGAGCGCGGCGGGCAGGGTCATGGCAGCTCCAAGGGGTACGCGGCTGCTGAAGCGGCCTAACATTGACATGTGATTCTCACGTTGTCCAGTGTTACAAAGGAGCCTGCCGGATCATCCCCAGTCCAGTGGAGCCCAGCTCAAAGTGGATGTGATCGATCGTGTTACATAGCCGGTCGTCTTCACATCCGGCCTTGTGGCCGGTCTGGCGCGATATATACGTTTTCTTGACGCCCTCACCAGCCGAAACACCCATCTGCCGTCACTAGTGTCGTAGTGCACGATATTGATGGAGGGTGACCGGGATGGTGCTGGCGAAACGGCCGGTCGCTACTGAGGGAACGCTGCGGTCGTGGCTGCTCGAAGGGCTGCAGACCGACCGCAAGCAGATCGAGCACGGCCCGCACGTGAGGCACTCGTGGTGGCGGGTGATGTGCCTGACGGGTGTCGACTACTTCTCCACGCTCGGCTACCAGCCGGGCATCGCCGTGCTGGCGGCCGGACTGCTGTCGCCGCTGGCCACGCTGTTCCTGGTGGCCCTGACGTTGCTGGGCGCGTTGCCGGTCTATCGGCGGGTGGCCGCCGAGAGCCCGTACGGGCAGGGCTCGATCGCGATGCTGGAGAAGCTCGCCCCGCAGTGGTGGGGCAAGTTCTTCGTGCTGGCCCTGCTCGGGTTCGCCGCGACCGACTTCGTGATCACGATGACGTTGTCGGCGGCCGATGCCACCGCGCACCTGCTGGAGAACCCGTTCATGCCGGACTTCCTGTCCGGGCAGCGGGTGATCGTCACGCTGGTGCTGCTGGCCCTGCTCGGCGGGGTGTTCCTGATGGGGTTCACCGAGGCCATCGCCATCGCCGTCCCGCTCGTCTTCGTCTATCTGGGACTGAACGCGGTGGTGGTGGCGACCGGGATCGTGCACGTACTCCAGGCACCGCGGCTGGTGTGGGACTGGGAGAGCGCGCTGAGCGTGAGTTACAGCAGCCCGCTGGCGATGATCGGGCTGTCGCTGCTGGTGATGCCCAAGCTCGCGCTGGGCATGTCCGGGTTCGAGACCGGCGTGGCGGTGATGCCGGTGATCAAGGGCGGCATCGAGGAGCGGATCGCCGGCACCAGGCGGATGCTCACCACCGCGGCATTGATCATGAGCGTGTTCCTGATCTTCTCCAGCTTCGTGACCACCGTGCTCATCCCGCACGAGGAGTTCGCGGAGGGCGGCAAGGCCAACGGGCGCGCGCTGGCCTACCTGGCCCACGACTATCTGGGCAACTGGTTCGGCACCGTCTATGACATCAGCACGATCGCGATCCTGTGGTTCGCCGGGGCGTCGGCGATGGCGGGCCTGATCAACCTGGTGCCGCGTTACCTGCCCCGGTACGGCATGGCGCCGGAGTGGACCGGGGCCGTGCGGCCCCTCGTGCTGGTCTTCTCCGCCATCGCGTTCGCCATCACGATCATCTTCGACGCCGACGTGGACGCCCAGGGCGGCGCGTACGCCACCGGCGTGCTGGTGCTCATGCTGTCGGCGGCGGTCGCCGTGACGCTGTCGGCCAGGAAGAAACGCCAGCACGCGGCGACGGCCGGGTTCGGCGTGATCTCGGCGGTGCTGGCGTACACGCTGATCGACAACGTCATCGAGCGGCCGGACGGTGTGAAGATCGCCTCGTTCTTCATCGCCGCCATCGTCAGCCTGTCGGTGATCTCGCGGGCGACGCGCTCCACGGAGCTGCGTGTCATCGACGTGCACCTGGACTCGCTGGCCGAGGAGTTCGCCAACGAGGCGTGCGGCGAGATCCATGTGATCGCGAACGAGCCACAGCAGCGCGACCAGGCCGAGTACAACGACAAGCTCCGCGAGACGTGGATCACCCACCGGCTGCGCAGCAACGAGCCGGTCCTGTTCGTCGAGGTGACGGTGCCGGACGCCTCGGAGTTCGAGACCGAGCTGTACGTCCAGGGCGAGGAGCGGTACGGCCACAAGATCCTGAAGATCGAGAGCTCGGCGGTGCCCAACGCGCTGGCCGCGCTCCTGCTCTACCTGCGTGACCGGACCGGCGGCGTACCGCACATCTACTTCCACTGGACCGAGGGCAACCCGGTCGTGGCGATGCTGCGTTACCTGGTCTTCGGCGGCGGCGACGTGCCGCCCCTCACCCGCGAGGTCCTCCGCAAGGCGGAGTCCGACCCGGTACGCAGACCGCACGTCCACGTGGGCTGAACCGCTCTGAAGGAGGCCCGGGCGTTCAGGGGCGGAACGCCTTGAGCGTGAGCTCTACCAGGGCGTCGGCGTATTCGGGCGTGAGCGGCCCGGAACGGTGCAGCCAGCGCTGGTAGAGCGGGGCGTAGAGCAGTTCGAGCGCCAGGTCGAGGTCGGCGTCCGCGGCGAACTGGCCCGCCCGCTGCGCACTGCGCAGCCGCTCCTTCTTGGCCTCGTCCACGGGGCCGGCCAGCTTCTCGCGGTATTGGGCGGCGAGCTTCGGATCGTGGATGATCTCCGTGTTGAGTGCCCTGATCGGTGCCTCGAAGGCCGGATCGGCGAACTCGGCGACCGTCGCCCGCATGACCATCTTCAGGTCGGCCTCGATGTCGCCCGTGTCGGGCAGCGCCAAGCCCTCGGCGCCCTCGCTGAGCGTCAGGAAGGAGTCGAAGATCACCGCGCCCTTGCCCGGCCACCACCGGTAGATCGTCTGCTTGCCCACCCCCGCCCGCGCGGCGATGGCCTCGATCGTGACCTTCGCGTACCCCACCTCGGTGACGAGCTCGCGAGCCGCGTCGAGGATCGCCTGGCGCGATCGCTCGTTGCGGCGGCCGGGGTCCGGCTGCTTGGCGATGGACATGCCGGTGAGGATAGCAGTCTGTCGAGACGAGACGTTCCGTCTTGACGCATTGCGGCGCTTGCGGCAAGCTGCTCTCTGCGAGACGAACCGTCTCGTCTCGAATTGGAGGAGGTGGGGGCCTGTGACGAGCACCCGAGTGTGGTTCATCACGGGGGCGTCCCGGGGCCTGGGCCGGGCGTTCGCGGAGGCGGCGCTGGCCGCCGGAGACCGGGTCGTGGCGGCGGCGCGTGATGTCGATCCGCTCGCGGATCTGGCCGAGGAGCATCCGGGCCGCCTCGTACGCCTGGCGATGGACGTCTCCGACCGCGCGGCCGTGAAGGACGGCGTGGACCGGGCGGCGGCGGCCTTCGGGCGGCTCGACGTCGTGGTCAACAACGCCGGCGGGTTCCTGTTCGGCATGCTGGAGGAGGCCACCGAGGAGCAGATCCGGGCCCACTTCGACGTCAACTTCTTCGGCGCGATCTGGGTGACCCAGGCCGTCGTCCCCCACCTGCGCAAGCAGGGTTCGGGGCACATCCTGCAAGTCACCTCGATGGGCTCCGGTGGGGGATTCGCCTCGGTCGGCCTGTACGCGGCGGGCAAGTCGGCCCTCGACTCGGTCAGCCAGGCGCTGGCGATGGAGGTCGAGCCGTTCGGGATCAAGGTCACGATCGTTCAGCCGGGCGGGTACGACACCGGACTGTTCACGGTCGGCACCACGGTGACCGAGCACCTCCCCGAGTACGAGCCCCTGCGGACGAAGCTGGCCGAGATGTGGGGCGAGGACGCCGGGCCCGCTCCGAGCACGGCCGCACCCGTCATCATGGAGCTGGTCGATCTTCCCGAGCCGCCGCTGCGGCTGATCGTCGGCGGCCACTCCTATGACCTCGTCCAGCAGATGGACCAGGCTCGTACGGAGGTCTACCGCGCCTGGGAGCACCTCAGCCGTAAGGCGCCGGGCTGAACGGCCCGTGAGCAGCGACAAATGGCCAAAAATACGTATATGAGACGGCCCATCCTGGGCCAGGCCGACAGCGTACGCTGCTCTGCATGCGCAGACGGGTGATCGACGACCGGTTCGAGCTGGTGGAACGGCTCGGCGGCGGCGGCATGGGCCTGGTGTGGCGGGCCTGGGACGTAGCCCTGCACCGGGAGGTCGCCCTCAAGGAGGTGCGCCCGCCCGACCCGGACATGGACGAGCGCGACCCCGAGGCCGCCCGCGAGCTGCGGGCCAGGGTGCTCCGTGAGGCCCGCGCCCTGGCCCGGCTCAACCACCCGCACGTCGTGACCATCCACCACATCGTGGACCACGGCGACAGCGGCTATCCGTGGCTCGTCATGGAGCTGGTCTCCGGTGGATCGCTCCAGGAACGCCTCGAACGCGGCCCGATGACGCCGCACGAGACCGCCCGCCTCGGCCGCGAGATCCTCTCCGCGCTGCGGGCCGCGCACGCCGTCGGCATCCAGCACCGCGACGTCAAGCCGGCCAACGTCCTGCTGCGGCCGGACGGCCGGTCGGTGCTGACCGACTTCGGCATCGCCGCGGTACGCGAGTCCACCAGCCTGACCGCGACCGGCTCGTTCATCGGCTCGCCCGAGTACATCGCGCCGGAACGCATCAACGGCTACGAGGGCGACCCGTCCTCGGACCTGTGGTCCCTGGGGATGCTGCTGTACGTCGCCGTGGAAGGCCGCCATCCGCTGCGCCGGGCCACCACGCTGGCGACGCTGGCCGCGGTGCTCAACCAGGACGTACCGCCGCCGCAGCGGGCCGGCGCGCTCGGTCCCGTGCTCGGCTACGTGCTCACGCGCGACGTGGCCGCCCGGCCCGACGCCGAGACACTGGACCGCATGCTCGCCTCGGTGACCGACGCGCCCGCGTCGATGCCGCTCGCGCCGCCGGCCTGGGCCCCGGGCCCACCGCTCCCGCAGCCGCCCATGGGCTCGCGGCCGACCGGCCCGCAGTACGCCCAGATGAACACCAGCCCCCCGCTCCCGCGCTCGGTCACCGGCACCACGCACCGATCGAAGCGCGGCGCGCGCCCGGCCATGATCGCGGTGTCCGCCGCCATGGTCGTGGTGGTCGGCGTGCTGGTGTGGACGTTCCTGCCCCCGATACTGAACGGCGACGCCGCCGACGACCCGCGCTCCACCGGGTCCGGGGAGCCGACCAGCACCGCCACCAAATCCGGGCGGAAGCCCAAGACCACGCCCAAGGCCACCCCCGAGGACACCGAGACGGCCGCCGCCGACCCGGGCGACCTGCTGACCCCGGCCGGGATCCGGGCCGCGATCGTCAAGCTGAAGCCGGCGATAGGCGGCACCAAGGTCATCAGAATGGTGATCTACCCCGAGTACGCGAGCGTCCAGGCGCCGGTCAAGGGCGAGAAGGGCGTCTACGAAATGTTCATGTACCGCGACGGCGCCGTCAGTCGCCAGCCCGGGGGCAGCACCACGGACCAGGATCCGGTGGACCTGACCAAGTTCAATTGGGACGCCATGCCCGCCCTGCTCCGCAAGGCGAACCAGGCTCTGGGCGTCCGCAAGCCCACCACCCACTACATCGTCGTGGACCCCTCCTTCGCGTACGTGGGTGCCCGCGAGTCGCTGCTCGTCTATGTGAGCGACAAGTACAACCGGACGGGCTACCTGGTAGCCGACACCAAGGGGAAGGTGATCAGGACCAATCCGGCGTGAGCGCGATGTCCCGCTGCCGCCGCAGCGGTGAGAACACCAGCCAGAGCACCGCGAGCCACGAGCAGGTCACCGCGACCGCCAGGGTCGTGCGGGCGCCGAGCCACGCGCCGAGGGTGCCCGCCAGCAGGCCGCCGAACGGCATGGCGCCGCGGATCAGCCATCGGATGCTCGCATTCATCCGGCCGAGCAGTTCGGGCGGGCAGATCGACTGCCGGTAGGTGATCTGCAGCACGTTGTACGCGACGGTGGACAGGCGCGAGGCGAACAGCCCCGCCGCCACGGCCAGCACTCCCCAGCCGGGTCCGCCGAGGGGGATGAGCAGCGCGAACCCGCCGAGACACAGCTTGCCCGCCCATAACGCCCTGGCCGGACCCACCCATCTCGCGAACGACGTGGCGAGCATGCCGCCCACGATCCCACCGGCGCTGCCCAGCCCCAGCACCAGTCCGAGCGTGGCCGGATCGGCGCCGAGGTCGCCGAGCACGAAGACGACGACGAGAGTGGTGATCATGGCGTCGCAGAGGTTGGAGATCGCGCTGCACGCCACGACGCGCCGCAACACCGGGTGCCCCAGGACGAAGGTGATCCCCTCGGCCGCCGCCCTGCGCAGGCTCCGGGACTCGCGGACGGCGGGCCGCGGTTCGGGGGTGCGGATCAGCAGCAGGGACGCGATGCCGATCACGTACGAGAGGCAGTCCACGACCATCACCCGAGCCGCGGTGTGCAGCAGCGTCATCAGGCCGCCCGCCAGGGAGGGGCCGACGGCGAGGGCCACCGCGTTGGTCGTGGCGATCTTGCCGTTGCCCTCGATGAGCCGCCGCCGCGGCAGCAGGGCCGGCAGGTAGCTCTGGCAGGCGATCTCGAAGACGACGTTGATCGAGCCCACGAGGAAGGCCATCGCGTACAGGTGGACGATCGTCAGGTGGCCCAGCGCCGCCGCGACGGGGATCGAGGCCACCACCGCGCCCCGCGCCACGCCGCAGCCGATCATCAGCGGGCGCTTGGCGAGGCGGTCGACGATCGTCCCGGCGGGCAGCGTCATGACCAGCCAGGCGGCTGTGGCGCAGGCGGTCAGCACCCCCACCTCGAAGGTGGTGGCGCGGAGCATGGTGACGGCCACAAGGGGGACCGCCAGCGTCGTCACCGCCGCGCCCAGGTCGCTGATGCTCTGTCCGGTCCAGAAGAGCATGAAGTCGCGATTCCTGAGGAGTGTGCCGTCCTGTTCGGATGCCTGCCGGTTGATGGTCACGTCATAGACCGTACGAAACCGGTACCGGCTTACCCCGAGCTGACACGTGGTCCGTCATCCTCGAGGCGGAACGGAAGGGGTACTGCTCGTGACGGAGCCTGACGACCCTGCCGTGCGCCCATGGAACCGGCTGGGGCTCCGGATGCGGCTCGCGCTCCTGTACGGCGGCTCGTTCTTCGTGGCCGGATCGCTGCTGCTCTGGTCGACGTACCTGATCACCGGGCAGGCGCTGGACCAGCAGTTCCCCGCGAAGGCCATGAGGGTCGTCGGCGAGCGGGCCGGGCCCGCGCCGGAGGGCGCCGCCAAGGGTGACATGGTCTTCGAGAAGGTGAACGTCCAGCAGCGGGCGGACGGGGTGCTCGACGAGATGCTGCGGTCCTCGGTCGTGATCATGATCGTGATCGGGGTCATCGCGTTCGTGCTCGGCTATTTGATGGCTGATCGGGCGTTGCGGCCGTTGGATCGGGTGACGGAGACGGCGCGGCGGTTGTCGGAGAGTACGTTGCATGAGCGGATCGGGTTGCGGGGTCCGCAGGATGAGGTCAAGCGGTTGGCCGATACGTTCGACGCGATGTTGGATCGGTTGTATCGGGTGTTCGAGGCGCAGCGGCGGTTCATCGGTAATGCCTCGCATGAGTTGCGGACGCCGTTGGCGATCAATCGCACGATTTTGGAGGTGTCGCTGGAGGAGCCGGCGGCCTCGCCGGATCTGAAGGCGCTGGCTCGTGCCCTGCTGGGGACCAACGCTCGTTATGAGCGGTTGATCGAGGGGTTGCTGCTGCTGGCCCAGTCGGAGCAGGAGCTCGCCATCCGCAAGAGCCTCGACGTACGCCAGGTGATCCGGGCCGTGGAGGAGCAGCTCGACCTGCAACCCCGCAAGCGGCCGGTCACCCTCCACCAGGACCTGAGCGCCGCCCTCGCGATGGGCGACCCGCTGTTCCTGGAGCGCTGCGTGTTCAACCTGCTGGAGAACGCGATCAAGTACAACGTCCGTGACGGCGACGTGTGGCTTCGTCTGCGTCAGGAGGGTGACGAGGCGGTCGTCGTGGTGGAGAACACCGGCCCGCAGGTCTCGCCGTACGAGGTGGACGACCTGTTCGAGCCGTTCCGCCGGTTGCAGGGCGATCGGGTGCGGTCGGCGCGGGGCGCGGGGCTGGGACTGTCGATCGTCCGGGCCATCGTCGACGCGCACGGCGGCACGGTCACCGCCGAGGCGCGGCCGGAGGGCGGTCTCACCGTCACCATGCGGCTGCCCCGGCTGGAACGCCGGGCGGTCCTGCGGGCCTGAGCAGAGTTAGCGGACAGGCGTACGTACATTTGCCGATGCGTTGTATGCCCTCTATGTCTACTGTCTGCCGCATCGAGCGCCGTCCAAGCAAGGTAGGTTCATGCGCGCGCTGACCGTACTCCTCTCCACCGTCCTGGTTTCCGCGACCCTGGCGGCTCCCGCGACCGGCCTCGCCGCCACGCGACCCGCGGCGGCCACGGTGGACGTCGTCTACCAGCGGGCCGACTTCGCCGCCGGTACGCCCGAAGGGACGGTCATCGGCGAGGGCCTGTCGTTCGCCGCCGCGGTCGGCACCACCACCTACACCGACGCGCTCGGCACCAAGAACTGGGAGTACGCCCGCTGGACCGGCCCGGAGCGGCCGATCGGCTTCGCCGCGACCGAGCTGATCGCCTCCTGGACCGCCGACCTCCCGGCGGGCAGTTGGCTGCAGGTCGAGGCGCGCACCCGGCACACGGCCGGGCTGAGCAAGTGGTACGTGCTCGGCCGCTGGGCGTACGGAGAGGGCGACATCCGCCGCACCTCGGTGTCCGGGCAGGCCGACGCCGACGGCACCGTCTCCGTGGACACGTTCGTCGCGGCGGCGGACAAGCAGATCAACGCCTACCAGCTACGCCTCACCCTGTACCGGACGCCCGGCTCCGCCGTGACGCCGACCGTACGGACGCTGGGCGCGATGGCCTCGAACGTGCCCGAGCGCAAGACCGTGCCGGTCAGCCCGGGCGGCGGCGCGTGGGGCACCGAGCTGGCCGTCCCGCGTCGTTCCCAGAACGTGCACGAGGGCCACTACCCGGAATGGGACGGCGGCGGTCAGGCCTGGTGCAGCCCGACCTCGACCACGATGGTCCTGGGCTACTGGGACAAGTGGCCCAGCGCGCAGGACACCTCCTGGGTGGATCCGTCCGACCCCGATCCTGAGGTCGACTACGCCGCCCGCTACGCCTACGACCACGCCTACCAGGGCGCGGGCAACTGGCCGTTCAACACCGCCTACGCCGGACGCTACGGCATGGACGGCTTCGTCACCCGCCTGCGGTCGCTGACCGAGCTGGAGAAGCTGATCACCGCCGGGATCCCGGTCATCACCTCGCAGTCGTTCAAGAAGGGCGAGCTGCCGGGCGCCGGGTACGGCACCAACGGGCACATCATGGTGATCGTCGGCTTCACCGCCGAGGGTGACGTGATCGCCAACGACCCCGCCTCCGCCGACGACGACGCCGTGCGGCACGTCTATCCGCGGGCCGCGTTCGAGAACGTCTGGCTGCGCAGCTCCAGCAGCGGCGGCATCGTGTACGTCATCCACCCGCCCGGCCACGCCCTGCCCGCGACCACACCGGGGCTGCCCGCCAACTGGTGACGCTCAGGACGCCCTCCGGTAGCGGTCGAGGGCGGCGCGGGCCTGCGTGGTGATCGTGTCGATCACCACGGCCGCCGGTTCGATCGAGTCGACCAGGCCCACGCCCTCGCCCGCGAGCAGCGCCATCTCCTCCAGATCGCCGCTGGTCAGCCCGCGCATCGGGACCAGGAAGGAGAACTTGCGCATCTCCACCGGCTCCCCGTTGACCACCGTGTGCCCGATGACCTCCAGGCCCGAGGTGTCGCGTGGCACCTCGTCCGCCCGGTCGTGCCACTCGCGGACGACCCGGTTGCGCAGCACCCGCGTCGGATTGAACGCCGGATGCTCCGGGCCGAACATCGGCGTACGCGCGGTGTCGGTGCCCCGTGCCGCCACCAGCCGGCTCTTGTAGCCTTCGTGCGCCGCGGACTCGGTCGTGGCCACCAGCCGCGTACCGATCCAGGCGCCGTCGGCCCCGAGCATGAGCGCGGCGGCCAGCCCCCGGCCGTCCGCGATCCCCCCGGCGGCCAGGACCAGCGCCGGGGCGACCGCGTCGACCACCAGCGGGACCAGCGCGAACGTCGGCAGGGTCGCGTAATTGTGCCCGCCCGCCTCCAGCCCCTGCGCCACCACGACGTCCACCCCGTCGTCCACCGCCCGCTTGGCGTCGTCCACCGATCCGACCTGTTCGAAGACGCGCACGCCCGCACCGTGCAGCTGGCCGATCCAGCTCTTCGGCGGATGCCCCCAGTGGAATGACGCCACCGCGACGCCGGCCGCGCAGACCGCGTCGATCTGCTCGGGCTTGGCGAAGGGGGCGACGAAGTTGACGTTGACCGGCCCGGTGGTGCCGGCCCGTACCGCGTCGATGGTCTCGACCATGGTGGCGGTCGGCATCAGCCCCACCCCGAGCGACCCCAGCGCGCCGGCGTTGCTCACCGCGATGGCCAGCTCCGGCAGCATTCCGGCGAACGCCATGCCGGCCTGTGCGATCGGGGTGGTCAGACCGTACGCCTCGGTGAAGCGTGTCCGCAGTTCCATGTGCGGCCTTTCCCCTGTGTAGCGATATCTCCTGACAAAGGGGCGTTCCATGCCGTTCCAAGTGAACACATCCGACCTATTGACTCGCCTGACTGCCAGTGGTCATATCAAGAAATATTAGGAAAGTTTATTAACGAGCGCACGTCACAGGGAGCTGCGCCATGTCCAGAACGGTGCCTGTCTTAGCCATACTCGCCCTGCTGGCGACGGTATTGATCGGAGGTGTAGCACAGGCGGCAACGAACCGCTACGAGGCCGAGGCCGCCACGATCTCCAAAGGCGTCCTGGAGACCACCCACACGGGTTTCTCCGGCACCGGCTACGTCAACGGCGACAACGTCTCGGGCAGCTACCTGGAGTTCGCCGTCACCGCCCCCTCGGACGGCAGCGCGACCCTCGACCTGCGCTACGCGAACGGCACCACCACCAACCGCCCCGCCACCATCGCGGTCAACGGCACGGCGATCGCCACCGGTCACGCGTTCACCAGTACGGGCACCTGGGACACCTGGACCACCGCCACACTCACCGCGACGCTGCAAGCGGGCGCCAACACGGTCAGGGTGACCGCGACCACCGCCAACGGAAATCCCAACCTGGACTTCCTCGACGTCACCCCCTCCAGCACCCAGGACATCGCCTACCAGGCGGAGAGCGCCGTACTCTCCCAGGCGGCGGTGGCCAGCAACCACACCGGCTTCACCGGCACCGGCTTCGTCGACTACGTCAACACCACCGGCGGCTATGTCGAGTGGACCGTGAACGCGGCCGAGGCGGCCACCACGACGCTGACCCTGCGCTACGCCAACGGCACGAAGGAGAACCGACCACTGGACATCTCGGTCAACGGCACCGTGATCGCGGCCGGCAAGGCGTTCAACCCCACGGCGAACTGGGACACCTGGGTCGACCTCGCCATCCCCGCCCAGCTCAACGCCGGGGCGAACACGGTCAGGGCGACCGCCACGGCCGCCACCGGCGGGCCCAACCTCGACAAGCTCACCGTCTCCGGGCCCATCGACTCCCACCCGCCCACGGCTCCTGGCCAGCCGAGCCAGACGGCCATCACCTCGTCTAGCGTCACGGTGACCTGGGCGGCCTCGGCCGATGACGTGGGCGTCGCCTTCTACGACCTGTTCGGCGACGGGCGGGCGTGCGGCACTGTCTCGGGACAGACCACCACGGGCACCTGTACGGGCCTGAGCGCCGACACCGACCACGTCATCCACGTCGTCGCGCGGGACGCGGCCGGCAACGCCTCCCCGCCGAGCCCCGATCTCACCGTCCACACCCCCGTCGCGCAGAACCCGTACGGCGACCCGTACCTGGTCTCCATGTTCGACGGCACCACGCTGAACGGCTGGACCCCGCACGCGGCGGCCGGCTGGACCGTACGCGACAACGCCATCCACGGCACCGGTACGGCAGGCAGAGGCTGGATCTACTACAACAAGCAGCAGACCGGCACGTTCCGCTGGATCTTCAGCGTCCGGCAGGTGACCGGCGACCACGCGCCGACCGTGCTGATCTGGGGCACCACCACGCCGATCAGGGACGCACTCAGCGCCATCCAGTTCCAGCCGCCCAACGGCGGCCACTGGGACTACCGCCCCGGTCACAACAACGGCGGCGGCAGCCTGTTCACCCAGTTCCCGCACACCAAGTGGGACATCCACAACTGGAGCCAGTGCGAGCTCGTGGCCAACCAGAGCACCGGCGAGGCGAAGATGGCCTGCTGCCCGATCACCGCGGGCACGCCCACGTGTACGGCAGTGAAGGTGCTGGCCTTCAAGGACACCACCGCCGGGCAGACCGGCCCGCTGGCCATCCAGATCCACAACAGCGGCATCCAGGACGAATACCGTGACCTCTACCTGGAGTCCCCGGTGGTGGTGAACCCGGACGGCTTCATCACGACGGGCTGACCGGACGGCGTCCCCGGCTTCCCGATGATCTCGGGAAGCCGGGGACCCCCACCGACTCATGGGCGGTCGGCGTCAGCGCCTACAGCGCCCATCCCGCCGACGCGCGCCCTCGTTCCGGACCTGGACGGCCGCCGGGGCAACACCCTGACCGGATCCCCTGCCCAAGGCGGCGGCGCTTCACGGATCCCCCATCTGGGGCGGGGGCGTTTCCCGGACCTCTATCTGGGGCGGAGGCGTTTCCGGACCTCTATCTGGGGCGGGGCGTTTCTCGAGTCCCTACCTCGGGCGGCGGCCCTTCGCTCGGGTCAGCACGATGATCGCCCCGACCACGGCGGCGAGGAGCGCCACGCCGCCGACCGCCCACGGCAGGCCGCCGCTCCCGCTGCTCCCGGCGAGAGCGGCCGCAGGCGCGGCGGCAGGCGCGGCGGCAGCGGGCTCGGATGCCGGGTCAGCCACTGCGGACTCATCGGTCGCCGACTCATTGGTCGCGGGGTCCTCGGCTGCGGCCTCGTCGGTTGCGGGCTCGGCAGCGGCGGAGTCGGTGGGTGCGGGCTCGGCAGCCGCAGAGTCCGTGGGTGCGGGCTTGGACGGTGCGGCGGCGGCCTTGGCGGCGCGGAAGACCACGTCGGAGCAGGAGTAATAGGTGTCCGGCGTGTCGGAGTTCTGCCAGATCGTGTAGATCAGGTGACGGCCGCTCTTCCCGGCGGGCAGTCGCCCTTTCATGACGTACGAGCCGTCCGCCATCGCCGGGTCGGTGACCTTGAGGAAGGGCTGCTTCTCCAGGTCAGACCACCTGAGGGCACGAGACGGGTCGTAACGGTCCGTTGTGACGTACAGCCGGAAGGTCCCCTTGTGCGGGATCGTCCCGCGATACCTGAACGTGAAGCCCGCCCCGGCCGTCAGCCTGGTGGCGGGCCAGTCGGCGCGGGCGAGGTCGAGGCCGCCGAAGCCCTCGATGCCACCGCTGCACAGCTTCCCGTCGGGGATCACCTCGCGGTCCTGGCCCGCGACGTCCGCCACCCTGAGGTTGTCCCACTCGTCGGGCAGCGCCGTACCGCTCACCGCCAGGGCGGCCGTACAGGCGGGGGACTTCTTCGACAGCGGGCTGTCGGCGCCGCAGGCCGCCGCCCGGCTGAGCGGGTTCTCCAGCGCCCCGTGGGCACCGGCCGGTCCGGCGGGCAGCAGCAGGCCGCCGGCGAGCAGGCCGAGCGCGACGACGGCCACGCCCGCGATCCGGCGACGACGCACGCCCACGTGACAGACCTCCTCGGCTCGCGAAACCCGTCCTGCGTACAGGTACGGCCCGCCGGCCACGCAGGTTCACCCGAGCGGCTGTCCGGACTGGCGGAGAACCGCGAGCGGCTGGCCGGACTCAGCGGAGAGCCGCGATCGGCTATCCGGACTCGGCGGAGAACCGGTAGAACTCCTGGAGGACCCGCGCGGCGGCGTCCTCGCCGACCTCGGGGCACACGTACTGGCCGGCCGCGATGTGCGCGCACAGCTCCGGGTCCGGCCGCAGGTGGTGGGCGCGCAGGTAGTAGGTGACCGTGTCGGTCCAGACGTACGTCCCGTCGGTGCGGAAGCTCAGCGGCACCACCTCGCCGCGCTCCGGCTCGACCCGGTCCACGTCCAGCCCGGTGGTGCCCAGGATCGGCGTGCCCGCCTCCAGGTAGCCGGCCAGCCGTTCGCGTTCGTGCGGGCTGTCCACCAGCGGATGGCCGGGCGCGAAGTACGGCACGCCGTCCCGGACGCCGTCGAACACCCGAGCGACCATGATCATGGTCTCTCCCCTTCCGGACGGTACCTGTCGAGAACGGACGGCTGCCAGCCGATGATCGCATAGCGGCCGATGAGCTGCTCGGTCACCCTAGGAGCCGCCGAAGTGATGGACGGGCTCATGGGGCAACGGCACGTCACCGGTCGCGTGCGCGGCGATCTGGTACAGGCGGTCGAGCACCTCGTCGTGCCACGCCTGGCGACCCAGCCGCTCGAACTCCGGCCGCAGCGCCTGGATCCGCTCGGTGAACACGTCGATGTCCTCGCGAGTGAGCTTGTTGTCGATCCACTCGCCGTCGTCGTCCATGTAGTGCCAGGCGAAGTCGTTCTGGGCGTACTCGAACTTGTCCAGGCCGAACGAGAAGGACCTGCTGAGGTCGATTCCGCCCACGCCGTCCTTCCCGTGCGCGAGCCAGTTGCCGCCCCTGCGGTCGGTGTTGCCGACCAGGGCGTCGAGCAGACCGAGCCGCCTTCCCCCCGCACTTTCGTAGAAGGGCAACATGTCGCCTCTGATCTCGGACCGGTCCACGCCGTCCATGAACTGCATGTAGACCGCCTCATGGTTGAACGGATCCCTGATGATGTGCGGTACGGGGGCGCCGACCATCCGCCCGACGAGGGAGGCGAGCAGGTCCTTTTTCAGCGTGACATGCCCGTAGAGATGGAGTTTCCGGATCAGGACGGTGCCGTCGCGGAACCGGACCGTCTGCACCACTCCATGCTGGCCACTGTCCAGGAACTTGGGCAGCGGCTTCTCCTGCTCCAGCTTCGCCTTCAGCGTCTCCTCGTTGAGCGCCCCCGGCGGAAGCTCGGGGCTCGGCCGGGCCATGTCCGCCGGGACGGCCGGCTGCTGGTGCGGCTGCTCCGGCCGGGTGGAGTGCCACTGGCCGTCGTCGCGGAAGACCGGCCGGCCGTCGGGGCGGTACTGGGGGATGCTCCCGGTGTGCGCCTGCCGGTCGGCGCCGATGTAGACCAGCTTGTCGGCGGCGATGACCTCCCGGCCGGTGAAATCGGCGAGCTGCCGCACCGCGACGCGATTCAGGTCGAGGTCGCAGCCCAGGAGGCGCAGCTTGGCGGTGGGGTCGGCGCGCACGGCCGGATCGTGGGCGAGCATGGTGCCCACGTCACGGCTCGACAGCCGCTCGTCGCCGATGTAGAACCCGTGGCGGTCGGTGCGGATGCCCACGTCGATGACCCCGGGGGTCTGCCGCAGCAGCCGCATGTCCGCGCTGGGCATGACCGCCCGGCCCGGATCCCGGTACCAGACGCCCGCGGCGACCTCGTGCCGGCTCTGCCGGATGAGCTCCCGGTGCCTGGGCGTGAGCACCGGCACGGCCGTCCCGCCGCCGCCGGTTTCGGCCCGGCCGGTCCCCTCGGGCGGCGGCCGGCCCGGACCGTCGTGCGGGTCCTGGCCGAAGTGGTACGCGGGCGCCCGCTGATCAGCCGGACGTCCCGTGCCCTCCAGCCTCGTGCCGTCCAGCCGGGTGCCGTCCAGTCGCGGGGCCTCTCCCAGGTGGGGCATGCGGAGACCGTCGGCGGCGCGCGGGCCCGCGTAGCCCGCCCGGCCGTCGATGCCGCCCGCGAAGCCCGCCACCGCCGCCTTGGCCAGCGTCTCCGGGGTGAGCTGGCCGTTCTCGTACAGCATGGGGACCGAGCCGATCACCGAGGCCACACTGCTCTGGGTCGCCACGCCGCCCACGGTCTGGGTCAGGAACGCGGCCACCCGCTCGCGCGCCGTCAGCTCCTCCTTCAGCACGACGCCGCCCAGCAGCCGCGGACCGCCGACCTTGGCGATGATCCCGCCCAGCCCGGCGAACGCCAGCCCGGTCAGCAGCCCGCCCTCCACCGCCGCGGCCGTCTTGCCGCCGTCCCATTCGTGCCGCTTGCCCTCGGCGAACTGCCAGAGCTGGGTGCCGCCGTCCAGGCCGACCATGAACGCGATGCTCAGCAGCAGCAGCTTGGCGATCGTCCTGACGTTCAGCCTGGCCATCGAGCAGGCGGGCCCGATGGACAGGAACGAGGCGCCGCCCGTGGCGGGCCCGAACGCGTAGGACCGCAGCAGCAGGAAGGCCAGCAGGATCAGGCAGAGCGCGATGTACTTCTGCGTGTAGTCGGTGTCCAGGCCGTATGACTCGAGCTGTTTCGCCGCCGCCTCACAGGCTTTGGCCAGCTCCTCCACGTACGCGGGATCATCGGTGGTGAACTTCTCCCAGTAGCCGCACAGCGCGGTGGCCGCGGGGCCGACGGCGTAGGCCAGCACATGGTTGAGCGCTTCGTCCCCCTGGCCGCCCGCTGTGCGGCACATCCCGGCCGCGCTGCGCAGGTCGGTGGCTCGCGCCAGGCTCTCCTCGCCGTCGCCCTGCGGGTAGTCCATGCCGACGACCCAGCCGAGTACCGGTTCCACGTACGGGAACGCGGGGCCGAGCAGGGTCTTCAGATCCACGTCTCAGACCTGCGGATACAGGTGATCGGCCCGCTCGTAGTTGCGGGCCGACGTGTCGACCTGCTCCGTCAGGTCGTCGATGCTCATCGCGCCCTGGTGGAAGTCGGCGAGGAGGTCTTCGAGCGTGCGGGTGAACCGGGCGGCGAACCGCAGCCCGTACTGGTCCTGTCCCCACGGCGCGCTGTTGAGCACGGACTGCACGACCCCCCTCGCCTCACGCAGGGTGGCGGCGGGGGCGCACCAGTCCGTGCCCGCCCGGCGCATCTGGCCCCAGGCGACGTCGAACCCCTGCGCCCACTCGTTCATCGGCTCTCCCCGCGCTGGAGTGGCGTGTCCGGCAGCAGCCGGTCAAGGTCGAACTCGCCGCCGAACAGCTGCTCGGCCGACATCCCCTCGGGTACGAGCGGCGCCATCAGCTTCCGCGACTCCTCGGCGACCCGCGCGTTGGCCTCGGTGATCTGGTCGAGCACCGCCTGGGCCAGTTCCGACGGGGAGAGCCGGGTGTAGACGCGGGGATGGAAGGTGATCTCGTCGATCCTGCCCTGCGGACCCGCCGTCACGGTCACGTTGCCGTCGGAGGCCGTGGCCGTGACCTCCCGGAGCTGGGCGTGTGTCTCCCGGACCTGGCTGACTTGCCTGCCGAACTCCGCCACCAGACCCTCGATGGCCGCCTGCAGGTCATCGTGCATTCAGCACCCCTTCACTACCGAGACCCCCATAGTCCCATATGTAACACGAAACCGCAGGAAACCGCCCAGCAACACTCTTGTATTATTAATAAAATACGAATAATGTCTCCCCTCAACCGGAACCCGCAGGTCAGGCGTTCCGTTCGAAGGGAGTCAGCATGGGATCGAGGATTCCCAGGGCGGCCCGACTGGTCGCCGCTGTCGTCGCTATTGGGCTCGCGGCGGCTTGCGGGGGCGGTGCGAGCGCGCCGCCCGGCACCGCGGCGAGTGGCGATCCGGCCCAGCCGGTCTCACTGACGTTCTGGTCGTGGGTGCCGGACATCCAGAAGGCCGTCGACGCCTTCAACACCGCCCACCCCGGCATCAAGGTCAAGCTGGAGACCATCACTCCGGGTCCCGACGGCGGATACGCGAAGATGCTCGCCGCGGTCAAGGCGGGCAACGCGCCCGACGTGGCGCAGGTGGGCTACGACTCCCTGCCCTCGTTCCTGGTCAACGGAGCCTTGCAGGACGTCACGGAGTACGCGAAGGACGACGCGGCCACGTTCGTCGACTGGCAGTGGCAGACCGGCGTCTTCGGCGACAAGGTCTACGCGATTCCCCAGGCCAGCGGGCCCATGGGCTTCTACTACCGCAAGGACCTGTTCACCAAGTGGGGCCTGGAAGCCCCCAAGACGTGGGACGACTTCGCCGCGGCCGCCGCGACCATCAGGAAGAAGGACAAGAGCGCCTACATCTCGACCTTCGCCGCCAATCAGGCGCCCTGGATGATCTCGCTGGCTCAGCAGGCCGGGCAGCAGTGGTTCGGCACCGAGGGCGACGCCTGGAAGGTGACGATCGACAACCCCGACACCCGCAAGATGGCCGCGTACTGGCAGAAGATGCTGGACGACAAGCTGGTCAAGACCGAGGCCGACATGTCCAACGCCTGGTACAAGGACCTGCAGACGGGCAGCGTCGTGGGCTGGATCGGCGGCTCGTGGGGCGATGCGATCATCCGCGGCAACGCGCCCGGCACCTCGGGCAAGTGGGCGGTCGCGCCCATGCCCCAGTGGGCGGGCGCCGCCCAGTTCACCTCCGCGAGCTGGGGCGGCGGCTCGGCCTCCGCCATCCTGAAGGGCACCAAGAACCCCGGCGCGGCCACCGAGTTCGCGGTCTGGCTCAACAGCGCCCCCGAGAGCGTCAACACCCTGCTGTCGGCCGGGTACGGCTGGCCGTCCGTCAAGGACACCAGCCAGATCACCAACCTCCAGAAGGACGACACGGTCTTTCCCTTCTACGGCGGCCAGAACATCTGGGAGGTCTTCAAGCAGGCCGACGCCGCCGTGGCGACGGACTGGCGCTGGCCCCCGGTGAGTGACGCGCTCTACTCCTCGCTGACCGACAACGCCAAGGCCGCGGTCCAGGGCGACGGGACGCTCACCGACGCCTTCGCCAAGACCCAGCAGGCGATGGTCGAGCAGCTCAAGGCCAAGGGCCTCAACGTGGTGACGGGCGGTTGACGGTGACCGGGGTGGTGCGGGGGGCGCGCGCGAACTCGCGGCGCCCCGGTCGGCCGAGGACGCACGTGGTGGTCCTGGTCGCGCCGTTCTTCGTGGCCTTCGCGCTGTTCTTCCTCGCGCCGATCGGCTACGCGATCTATCAAAGCTTCTTCAAGCTCACCAGCAGCGGGCTCGGTCTGACCGAGCCGGTGCTGGAGTTCGCCGGGCTCGGCAACTACGTCACCGCGCTGAGCCAGGAGGCGTTCGTGGCGAGCATCGGCCGGGTGCTGGTGTTCAGCCTGATCGAGGTGCCGACCATGGTGGTCTGCGCCCTGGCGCTGGCCCTGCTGCTCGACTCGGCCAGAGCGCGCTTCCAGCCGTTCTTCCGCGTCTCGTTCTTCCTTCCGTACGGCGTGCCCGGGGTGATCGCCTCGCTGCTGTGGGGCTTCCTCTACGTACCGCAGACCAGCCCGCTCATCGACGTGCTGGCCGCCATGGGCCTGCCGCACGACTTCCTCGGTCCCGACACGATCCTGCTGGCCATCGCCAACATCTCCACCTGGCAGTTCGCCGGCTACAACATGCTGGTGCTGATCGCCGGGCTGCAGGCCATCCCCCGGGAGCTGTACGAGGCGGCCAGGGTGGACGGCGCGAGCGAGCTGCGGATCGCCTGGCACGTCAAGATCCCGCTGGTCCGCGCGCCGCTGATCCTGATCACCGTGTTCACGCTCATCGGCACCCTCCAGCTGTTCGTCGAGCCGCTGATACTCAAGCCGCTCACCACGGCGATCAACAGCGACTACACGCCCAACCTGGCCGCCTACAACCAGGCTTTCGGCCAGGCGGATGTCCATCTCGCCTCGGCGGAGGCCACACTTATCGCGATCATGGCATTCGTGATCTCCTTCGGCTTCCTTCGGCTGGTGAACAGGAAGGGGAACAGAGCGTGGTGAACCGGTGGAGACCGGCCACCGTCGTGGTCATGGCGCTGCTCCTCGCGGCGGCGGTCTACTTCCTGCTGCCGGTCGTCTGGGTGCTGGTCGCCGCGACCAAGAGCACCGCCGACCTGTTCGGCACCTTCGGCCTGTGGTCGCCGCACCCGCAGCTCGGCGCCAACCTCGGCCGCCTGTTCGGCGACGGGCTGTTCGGCCGGTGGATACTCAACAGCTTCCTGTACGCGGGGACCGGCGCGCTGGTGGCCACCATGCTGTCGGCCGGGGCGGGCTACGCGATGGCCAAATACCCCTTCCGGGGCCGGGAAGCGCTGTTCAACCTGGTGCTGGCCGGCGTGCTCGTGCCGGCCACGGTGCTGGCGCTGCCCACGTACCTCATCTTCAGCCAGGCGGGCCTGACCGGATCGTTCTGGTCGGTGCTGCTGCCCAGCATCGTCAGCCCGTTCGGCGTCTACCTCGCGCGCATCCACGCCAACGCCGCGATCCCCGACGCGCTGCTGGAGTCGGCGCGGCTGGACGGCGCGGGGGAGTATCGCATCTTCTTCAGCATCGGCCTGAAGATCATGAGCCCGGCGCTGGTCACGATCTTCCTGTTCCAGTTCATCGGCATCTGGAACAACTACTTCCTGCCCCTGGTGATGTTGTCGGACCAGAACCTCTACCCTGTCACGTTGGGCCTGGCCCTGTGGAACTCCCAGACCTTCAGGAACCCGGCCTTCTTCGAGCTCACGGTCACCGGAGCGGCGGTGTCCGCGCTCCTTCTCGTCATCACCATGGCCTCGCTGCAGCGATTCTGGCGGGCGGGCCTCACCGCAGGGAGCGTCAAAGGATGAAGCACGACCGAGTACATTTCGGCGCCGACTACAACCCCGAGCAGTGGGCGCCGGAGGTCTGGCGTGAGGACATCCGCCTCATGCGCGAGGCCGGGGTCACCATCGTCACGCTCGGCGTCTTCTCCTGGGGCCTCGTCGAGCCCGAGCAGGGGACCTACGACTTCGGCTGGCTGGACGAGGTCATGGACCTGCTCGGCGACGCGGGCATCGAGGTCAGCCTGGCCACGGGCACCGCGTCACCGCCTGCCTGGCTGTCGCGTCTGCACCCCGAGACGCTGCCGGTCACCCGCGACGGCGTGCGTCTGTCGCCCGGCTCCCGCCAGCACTACTGCCCCAGCTCGCCCGTCTACCGCGAGGCGGCCGTGGGCCTGGCGGTCCAGCTGGCCAAGAGGTACGGCGGGCATCCCGCGCTGGCCATCTGGCACGTCGGCAACGAGTACGGCTGCCACATCCAGGAGTGCTACTGCGACGTCTCCGCGGCGGACTTCCGCACCTGGCTGCGCGAGCGTTACGGCGACCTCGACGCGCTCAACGCCGCCTGGTCCACCACGTTCTGGAGCCAGCGGTTCGCCGACTGGGCCGACGTGCTGCCGCCCCGCGCGACCCCGACCCTGCGCAATCCCGCGCAGGATCTCGACTACCGGCGCTTCAGCTCCGACGCGCTGCTGGCCTGCTACCGGGCCGAGCGGGCCGTCCTCCAGCAGCTGACGCCCGACGTGCCGATCACCACGAACATCATGGGCATGTGGGAGCCCGTCGCCGACTACGCCTCCTGGGCGGCCGACTTCGACGTGGTGGCGCTGGACATCTACCCCGAGCCGAAGGACCCCGGCGCGCACATCGACGCGGCCTTCTTCCACGACCAGATGCGCTCGCTGGGCGGCGGCCGGCCCTACCTGATGATGGAGACCGCGACCAGCGCGATCAGCTACCGCCCGCCGAACCGGCCGAAGCGGGACGGACTGAACCGGCTGTGGAGCCACCAGGCGGTGGCGCGCGGCGCCGACGCGGTCATGTACTTCCAGTGGCGGGCCTCGGCGGGCGGCGCGGAGAAGTTCCACTCCGCGATCGTCTCGCACGGCGGCGCGGACAACCGGATCTTCCGCGAGGTGGCCGGGCTGGGCGCCGAGCTGGCGGCGCTGTCCGGCGTCGCGGGCTCCCGGGTGCGCGCCGACGTGGCGATCGTGCACGACTACGCCAACTGGTGGGCGCTGGAGCTGGACGCCCGGCCGGGCGAGCTGAAGATCCCCGAGCGGGTACGCGCCCACTACGCGCCGCTCTGGCGGGAGAACGTCACGGTCGACGTGGTGCCGCCCGAGGCGGACCTGTCGGCGTACAAGCTGGTCGTCGTGCCGAACCTCTACCTGTGCACCGACGCGGCGGCCACCAACCTGCGCGGCTACGTCGAGGGTGGCGGGCACCTGCTGATGTCGTTCTTCAGCGGGATCGTCGACGAGTGCGACCGCGTCCGGCTGGGCGGCTACCCCGGCGCCTTCCGGGAGCTGCTCGGGCTGCGGGTGGAGGAGTTCTGGCCGCTCAGTGAGGGCGAGAACGTGGGCCTGACCTCGGGCGGGAGCGCGGACCTGTGGGCCGACCACGTCGTGCCGGAAGGCGCCGAGGTCCTGGCCGCCTACACCGGCGGCCCGCTGACCGGGTCGCCGGCGATCACCCGGCACGCCTTCGGCCTGGGCACCGCCACCTACCTCGGCACGCGCCCCGACGAGCGGGCCATGCGCGAGCTCGTCCGCGACGCCCTGCGGCTGGCGGAGGTCGCGCCCGTCCTCCAGGGGCTGCCCGACGAGGTGGAGGCCGTACGGCGTGGGGGGCACCTGTTCCTGCTCAACCACGGTGACCGGCCGGTGAGCGTGGCCGGGGTGGAGCTGGCTCCCCATGATGTCGTCGTCCTGGCCGAGTCATGAGCGGGCGTTTCGCGGGCAGGACGGCCGTCGTGACCGGTGGCGCGTCGGGGATCGGCGCCGCGACGGCGGCGCGGCTGACCGCTGAGGGGGCGTCCGTCCTGGTGGTCGACGTCGTCGCGGAACCGCCGCCGACGGGCGCCGGCTACCTGCGCGGCGACGTGGCCGAGGAGGAGACCTGGGACCGGGTCGCCGAGTGGGGGCCGATCGACGTGATCGTGAGCAACGCGGCCGCCGCCGAGGTGGCGCCCGCGCACCTGACCACGCTGGAGTCGTGGAACCGGCAGCTCGGCGTCAGCCTGACCGGCACCTTTCTGGCCGCCCGCAGGCTGCTGCCCGGCCTGGCCGCCAGGGGCGGCGCCATGGTGGTCACCTCCTCCGTGCACGCGCTCGTCGGCCTGCCCGGACACCCCGCCTACGCCGCCGCCAAGGGCGGGCTGAGCGCGCTCACCCGGCAGCTGGCGGTCGAGTACGGCCCCGCCGTCCGCGTCAACTGCGTCCTGCCCGGGCCGATCATGACGCCCGCCTGGGACCGGGTGGACGAGGCGGGCCGGGCGGACAGTGTCAAGGCCACCGTGCTCGACCGGTTCGGCACGCCCGAGGAGGTGGCCGCGGTGATCGCCTTCCTGGCCTCGCCAGAAGCCTCGTTCGTCACGGGAGCCTGCGTGGTCGTGGACGGCGGCTGGAGCATCGTGAAGGACTCGGCGTGATGGCGGCCTACAGCGGGCGCGGGCTCCACGGGCAGACGGTCGAGGCCATCGCCTCGATGATCTTCGGCGGGGAGTTCAGGTCGGGTGACAGCCTCGACGTCACCGTCCTACAGGAGCGGCTCGGCGTCAGTTCGACGGCGCTGCGCGAGGCGATGAAGGTCCTCACCGCCAAGGGGCTCATCGGGGCCAAGCCCAAGCTCGGCACCTACGTACGCCCGCGCGCCGACTGGAACCTGCTCGACGGCGACGTGATCCGGTGGAAGTTCGCCGGGCGCCCCGACCCGGGATTCCTGCGCGACCTGCACGAGCTGCGCTCGATCGTCGAGCCCCAGGTCGCCCGGCTGGCCGCGCTGCGCCGTACCCCCGAGCAGCTCGAGGCCCTGCGGAAGGCGCTGGACGCGATGGCGTCCGCCACCGACCCCGTCGCGGCCGACCTGGACTTCCACCGGGCGCTGCTCGCGGCGGGCGACAACGAACTGCTCATCCGCATGGAGGTCGTCATGGGCGCGGGCCTGGCCGGGCGCGACCGGCTCGTCCACGGCTCCAGCGGCAGCGACGACCCCGTACCCAGTCATTTGGCGGTGCTGACGGCCATCGAGAGACAGGACGGCGAGGCCGCGGAGGCGGCGATGCGGGACCTGCTCGACAAGGCGTGGCGCGACCTGGAGGACCTGCTGTGAAGATCACCAGGATCGAGACGTTCCCGGTGCCGCCGCGATGGCTGTTCTGCCGCGTGGAGACCGACGAGGGCATCGTCGGCTGGGGCGAACCCGTCGTCGAGGGACGGGCCGAGGTCGTCCGGGCCGCGGTGGACGTACTCAGCGAATATCTCCTCGGCCAGGACCCGCTGCGGATCGAGGACCACTGGCAGGTGCTCACCAAGGGCGGCTTCTACCGGGGCGGCCCCGTCCTGTCCAGCGCCGTGGCGGGGCTCGACCAGGCGCTGTGGGACATCGCCGGCCAGCACTACGGCGCGCCCGTGCACGCCCTGCTCGGCGGGCCGGTCCGCGACAAGGTCAGGGTCTACGCCTGGGTCGGCGGCGACGACCCCGGCGAGCTGCGGGAGGAGATCGACAAGCAGGTCGAGGCCGGGTTCACCGCGGTCAAGATGAACGGCTCCGGCCTCATGCCGCGCTCGCTCACCGCCGCCGACCTCGCGTCCGTGGTGCGCAGGGCGGAGGTCGCCAGGTCGGCCCTCGGCCCCGGCCGCGACTTCGCGATCGACCTGCACGGCCGCGCCACGACCGCCAACGCCAGACGCGTCCTCGCCGCCGTCGCCGACCTGCACCCGCTGTTCGTGGAGGAGCCGCTGGCCCCCGACCACCTGCACCGGCTGCGCGACCTGACCGCCGCGACGGATGTGCCGATCGCGCTCGGCGAGCGCCTCTACTCCCGCACCGACTTCCTGCCGCCGCTGACCTCCGGCCTGGCCGTGGCCCAGCCCGACCTGTCCCACGCGGGCGGCATCTCGGAGGTCAGGCGGATCGCCGCGCTCGCCGAGACGTTCGACGTGCAACTCGCCCCGCACTGCCCGCTCGGCCCGATCGCGCTGGCCGCCAGCCTGCAGATCGGCTTCGCCACGCCCAACTTCCTCATCCAGGAGCAGAGCGTGGGCATCTACCACAACAGCGGCGCCGAACTCCTCGACTACGTCCTCGACCCCGCCCCGTTCACCTTCACCGACGGCCACGCCCACCGCACCACGCTGCCCGGCCTGGGGGTGACCATCGACGAGCAGGCGGTGCGGCAGGCCGCCCGCCACCCGCACGCCTGGCGCAACCCGGTCTGGCGGCACGACGACGGCTCGATGGCGGAATGGTGAGGCTGCTCACTCCGCCATCGAGCCGTCCCTGACGATCAGGCTCGGGCGGTCACCACGCTCGCTGACGTCTCCGCGTGCACGCCATCCCCGTCCGTGCAGTGGGCCAGATGCGCGCGGACGGCGGCGTGGAGGTCCTGGCGATGGGTAGAGATATGCGGCCCGACCGCCGAGAAGTCGAAGAGGCAGCACAGGGCGTCCGGTCCACCGGGAATGGTGACCGGCACCGTCCACTCGCGCAGTTCGACCTGGCCGAAGCCCGCCTCCGCCACCAGGGCGGCGACCTCCTCCCCGCCCAGCGACCACGGCTCCTCGAACAACGCGGCCGGTCCGGGGCCGAGCACGGCGCCGACCGCGTCGTGCAGGGCACGGAAGAGCGGGTTGCGCCGGAGCGGTGACCAGGTGGCGATGGCGATCCGGGCGCCGGGACGGGCGGCCCTGCGCATCTCGGCCACCGCGGCGCGCCGGTCCGGGACGAACTGGAGCACCTGCTGCACGGTGATCAGGTCGAACGCCTCGTCGGACACGTGCAGGGGGGCCGCGCCGCACTCGACGTACTGGATCGGGGCCCCGCTGACGGGCGGCTGCTCCCGCGCGAGCGCGAGCATGGCCGGGCTCGGGTCGGTGCCGACCACGGCCCCGCCGTCGCCCACGGCCGCCGCCATGACGCGGGCCACCGTGCCCGGCCCGGTGCCGATGTCGAGCGCCCTGGCTCCCTGAGCGGGAGCCAGCTCCTCGACCAGTCGGTACGCCCAAGGCCGGAAGATCCCCGGCACCAGGACCTCCTGGTAGGGGCGGACCTGGCGGGTGTCGGCGGCCTCGTACACCGTGGCCGAGGTCTGTACGCCCCGCCGGGAGCCCCGCGCCTGTTCCAGCGTCGCGGCCAGGACGTCGACCTCGTCGGCCGAGTTGTACAGGTAGAAGGAGGCGCGGATGGCCGCCGGGATGCCGAAGCGGCTGCACGCGAGCTGGGCGCAGTGGTGACCCGAGCGGACCGCGATCCCCGCCTCGTCCAAGGCCGTGCGCACCTGCTGGAGCGGCATGCCGTCCACCACGAAGGAGAGCAGCGGCAGCCGGTCGCGGGTGTCCGACGGCCCGATGAACCGGATGCCGGGCACCTCGCCGAGCCGGTCCAGCGCGTACTCGATCAGCGCCTGGTCGTGGGCGGCGACCGCGTCCATCCCGATCTCTGAGAGGAAGTCGCACGCGGCCCCCAGGCCGACCGCCTGCGCCACCGGCGGCGTCCCGGCCTCGAACTTGAGCGGCGGCGCGGCATAGTGCATGGCGTCCACACTGACCGTCTCGATCATCTCGCCGCCGCCGAGGAAGGGCGGCAGCGCCGCCAGCAGCTCGTGCCGGCCCCACAGCACGCCGATCCCGGTGGGCCCGCACATCTTGTGCCCGGAGAACGTCACGAAGTCGGCCCCGAGCGCGGCGACGTCCACCCCGAGATGCGGCACCGACTGCGCCGCGTCGACGACCAGCAGGGCGCCGACCTCGGCCGCGCGGGCCGCGATCGGCGCTATGGGGTTCACGGTGCCCAGGATGTTCGAGGCGTGCACGACCGCCACGACCTTGGTCCGCTCCGTGACCAGCTCGGCCAGGCGGGACAGGTCCAGGCGGCCGTCGTCGGTGATGCCCAGATAGCTGACCTTCGCCCCCACGCGCTCGGCGAGCAGCCGCCAGGGGATGAGGTTGGAGTGGTGCTCCATCTCGGTCAGGACGATCTCGTCGCCGGGACCGACCCGGAGCCGCCCGTCGCCCCACACCAGCGTGTTGGCCAGGAGATTGGTGGCCTCGGTGGCGTTCTTGGTGAAGACGATCTCCTCGGCGCGCGGCGCGTTGACGAAGGCCGCGACCTTGCGCCGGGCCCCTTCGTACAGCTCGGTCGCCTCCACGGCCAGGCGGTAGACGCCACGGTGCACGTTGGCGTTGGCGCGCGTGTAGTAGTGGCTCAGGGCGTCGAGCACCACGGCCGGCTTCTGCGTGGTGGCGGCGCTGTCGAGGTAGACGGGTGGACGGGAGCCGTCAGCGGCTGTCTCGAAGAACGGGAATGCCTTCCGCGTCGACTCGACGTCGATCGTCATCGTGGTCTCCTCCTGCCGAACGGTGTCGCGGCAGTCTCACCCCGGCCGGCCCGCGCGGATCCAACTGGAGTTGCGCGACGGCATCCCACGATTCTCCGAAATACCATAGCGGCCTTTTCGCCGCCGCCCGGTGGCATGAAAAGGCGGTCATTTATGGCCGTCGATGGCCGTCGAATTCATCGCCTAACCTGGCGGCATGGCCAGCGATTTCTTGGTCGACGGCGGCCGGATCATGGCCATGCGCCGCGCACGTGGCCTGTCCAGGCGGATTCTGGCGAATCTCGTGGGCTGCAGCGAGGAATGGCTTCGGCTGGTCGAAAAAGGCGCCAGGCCGCTGGACCGATTATCCACCATCATGCGAATCGCCGACGTACTCCGCGTGAACGACCTTTCCGAACTCATCGGCTGCCCCATAACACTGCCGACCACGGGCGAACACGGCGAATGCGATGACGTCGGCCGGGCGCTGCTGTTCCCCCGGCTGTGCGCCGACGGGGTGGCCGAGAGCGTGCACCGCGTCCACCGTCACGTGTCGTCGGCGTGGGAGATCTGGCGGCGCTCGCCCAGACGCTACACCGAGCTGCGCCGTCGCCTGCCCGCCCTTCTCCTGATGGCCGACACGTCGGCGGAGCACGCGAAGGCCGAGGATCGGCAGGCGGCCGCCGCCGACCTCACCGACGTCTACCGGCTGTTCGCGACGCTGCTGCGCGACTGCGGCCACCACCCGCTCGCCCTGCTGGCCGCCGACCGCGCCGTGGCCGCCGCGCCCGCCGACCTGCGGGCGCTTACCCAGGCCGAACTGGCCGAGGTCCTCATCCACCTGGGCCGGTACGCCGACGCCCGCCGGTTGTGCCTGGCCGCGACCGAGCTCACGGACGACCCGTCGACCATCGGCACCTGCTACCTGACGGCGGCGCTGGCCACCGCCGAGGAGAACGACCTCCTCCGGACCGAGGAACTGCTGAACCGCGCCCGCAAGCTCGGCGACCGGCTCAGCGTGGACTTCATGGCCGAGGTGGATCTGCACACGGTGGTGGTGGCGGTACGCATGGGCCGGTACCGGCAGGCCATCCGGCTGGCGGCGGACCTCGACGCCGACCGTTTGTACGCCAAGGACCGGCAGGCCCGCTATCTCCTGTCCCTGGCCACGGCCCACGCCATGGACCGCAACCCGGAAGCCGCCACCGCCATGCTCAGGAAGGTGGCGGAGACCTGCCCCGAGGAGCTCAAGTACAGCCCGCAGGCCGGCCGGGTGGTGGACCAGCTCCGGCGGCTGGACTGCGAGACGACCCGCGGCGAGCTGCGGCAGATCGCCCGGCTCACCGCGTGAGCATCCATAACTGTTCCTTCTCGTAAGGAGACGTACTATCTCTTGGACTTCTGGCTTGTTCGGCCGGAAGCTGGGGACGTACGCCACCTACCTGAGGAATCCCAGATGACGACCTTCGTACTTGTCCCCGGCGCCTGCCACGGCGCGTGGTGCTTCGAACCGCTGGCGCGCCGGCTCCGGCAGCACGGCCACGAGGCGTACCCGATCACGCTGACCGGGCTGGGGGCCAGGAAGCACCTGCTCAACGCCACGGTCAACCTCGACACCCACATCGAGGACGTGGTCAATCTCCTGGCGGACGAGCAGATCACCGACGTCGTGCTGGTGGGGCACAGCTACGGCGGAATGGTGATCACCGGCGCCGCCGACCGGGTCCCCGAGCACGTCGACGGTCTGGTCTACGTCGACGCCTTCGTACCCGCGGACGGGGACTCCTGCTGGACCCTGGCCACGGACGACCAGCGAAACTGGTACATCGGTGACGCCCACGCGAACGGCTACACGACCGCGCCGCTGCCCTTCTTCGATCCGCGGGCCACGCCGCACCCGCTGGCCTCCCTCCTCCAGTCGATCCGCCTGCGCGGCGGGCTCGACCGGTTCCGGAGCAAGGACTATGTGTACGCGGCCGAAGGCGAGGGGGAGTCGCCCTTCAAGCCCGCCTACGAGCAGGCGCTCGCCGATCCGTCGTGGCGCGCGCATCCCCTCGCGTCCAGGCACAACGTGATGCGGGACGCGCCCGACGACCTGATGAAGATCCTCCTGGCCACGAGCGCCTAGTCCCTCGTGCCAGGCATCACCCGGTAGGCAGCGTTGATCCGCCGCCGGTCTGGGCGGGTTTGCCGTGGTGCGGCGGTGGTTCCGGCTCCGGCACAGGTGGGAGCGGGAGCGGTTCGTCCCGGAAGAGTTCGGGCACCGACCGGTACAGGATCGCGGCGATCGGCACGGCCACGATCGCGCCCGCGATCCCCGCCAGGATGCCGCCGACGGAGAGCACGAGGATGATCGCCAGCGGGTGGAAGTGCAGCGCCCGGCCGACGATCAGCGGCTGGAGGACGTGGTTCTCCAACTGCTGCTCGACGAGCAGGATGCCGACGAAGATGAGCGCGTAGATCGGGCCCTTCGCACCGAGCGTGACCAGCGTCGCGACGGCTCCGGCGAAGAAGATGCCGACGATCGGGATGAAACTGGCCAGGAAGATCAGCACGGCCAGCGCCGCCCAGAGCGGGACGCCCATGACCGCGAGCACGATGCCCATGAGGATGCCGTGCACCGCCGCCACGGCCACGGTGCCCTGTACGTAGTGCGAGAGCGTGACCCAGGCCGTGCGCCCGGCGCGATCGACCCGCGGCGCGACCGTGCCGAACCCCTTGAGGAACCACGCCCAGATCCGGTCCCCGTCCTTGAGCAGGAAGAACGTCACGAAGAGCAGCAGGACGGTCGCGGCCAGCGCTTCGAGCAGCACGACGGTGCCCGCGAGCACGGTCGTGGTGATCTGCCGCTGCTGTTCGGTGACCAGGTTGGCGATGTCGTCGACCCAGTTGCTGAGCTGGTTCGGCTTCACGTGCAGCGGGCCCGTGTAGAGCCAGCCCTCCATCGTCTTGGCGGTCTGCTGCACCTGTCGCACCAGGCCGGGAAACTCCTCGTTGGCCCGTACGCCGATGACCCAGCCGGTCCCGCCCACCACGGCGAACGCGACGAGCATGGTGACCCACGTGGCGTAGATCGGCCGCAGACCCATCCCGCGCAGCCGCCTGGTGAGGGGGAACAGCAGCGCGGTCAGCAGCAGGGCGACCGCGACCGGCAGGGCGATGAGGTGCATCAGCACCACGATGTTGACTATGTAGTTGGCCACGAAGCCGATGAGGATCAAGCAGGCGCTCCAAGCGGCCAGCTTGGCCAGCGTAGGTGGCACCAGCCCCCAGAGGGGTCCCCGATCCGGCTTCACCTCTTCAGACTCTCACCTCCGCTCCTGATAGGCACGGATCCTGGCCGCCCAGTAAGGTGCGGCCAGGATGATTCGACGCACGCCCGGGTAGAGGCTCAGCCTGAAGATCGAGCGGTTTTGGACGGTACGGTGAGCAAGCTCGGACGGTTGCCGGCGGCTTGGGCTCGGGCGAGAAGCCGTCATGGCTGGCTGGATCATCTCGTCCGGGCCGTGATCCGCTACGACAAGGTGGACGCCGGCCGGCTGTCGGCCGCGCTCACGTACTACTCCTTCTTCGCCACCTTCGCGCTCGCGCTGCTGGGGTTCGCCATTCTCGGCCGGTACCTGGACTATCCGCCGGTGCTGGAGGCGGTGCAGCACTATCTGAGCGAGAACTTCCCGCGGCTGGACGTGCAGGCGCTGATCGACGCGCGGGCGACGGCCGGGGCGGTGGCCTTCGTCGCGCTGCCGTTGACGGGCCTGTTCTGGATGGACGCCCTGCGCTCGGCCAGCAGGGCGATCTGGCGCATCGAGGAATATCCGGGGAGGTTCATCCTGCGCCAGCTCATCGACCTGTGCGTGGTGGCCGGGCTCGGAGTGCTGCTCTTCCTGTCGATCGCCCTCGCCTTCGCCGCCGAATGGCTGCTGAGCTGGCTGGCCGTCCACACGGTGGGGACGGACGCCGACTGGGCCCAGTGGGTGCTGTCCGCGGCCGCGTTCATCATCGGTCTCGGCATCAACACCCTGCTGGCCATGGCGTTGCTGACCGCCCCGCCCCGGCTGCACCTGCCGCTGCGCAGGGTGATCGGCCCGGCGCTCTTCATCATGATCGGCCTGGAGATCCTCAAGACCCTCGGGCAGGTCTATCTCAACCTCACCGCGGCCAACCCCGCCTATCAGGTGGTCGCGGGAGCCGTGGGGATGCTGGTGTTTCTCAAGCTTCTCAATCAGCTCATCCTGTTCGCCGTCGCCCTGGCCGCCACCAGCACCACCGGCCAGGTCAAGGACCTGACCACGGGCGGTCCCCCTCTCAGAAAGTCGCCGAAGGTCCCTCTTCAGTGACGGACCGTGGGAAAACTGCCCGTTTCCTCGGCCTCGCCAGGGGGAGAGACTGGTGACCAAGGCCGGATGATGGAGGTAGAACCGATGCGCTTAGCGTCTGTAGTGGTGATCCTTTGGCTGATCGTCGGCGCCTTCGCGGCGGGCCAGCGTGACTACTACTCAGGACCGGTCGACAACTGCAACAAACTGGCCACCATCGCCGTGACGATCGTGGCCGGTCCGCTCAACTATCTCGGCATGAACCCGAAGATCGCCTGCCAGACACCCCAGCCCAGCAAGTGACACCCGGGTCAGACTCGGCGGTTGGCGTCCTCCAGGTAGTGCAGGACGGCGGTGACGCGCCGGTCCGCCCGGTCGGTGGGCGCCAGGTCGAGCTTGGCGAAGATGCTGCGGATGTGCTTGTGCACGGCGCCGTCGGTGACGAAGAGCCGCTCGGCGATGGCGGCGTTGCCCAGGCCTTCGGCCATCAGGGCCAGCACGTCGCGTTCGCGCGGGCTGAGGCGCTCCAGCCGGGTGTCGGGGCGGGTGCGTACGAGCAGCTGCGCGACGACATCCGGATCGATGGCCGTACCCCCGTCCGCCACCCGATGCAGCGCGGTCAGGAACTCGTCCACCCGCCCGACCCGCTCCTTCAGCAGATACCCGAGGCGGGAGCTGCCATGGGAGAGCAGCTCGGTGGCGAACGCCTGCTCGACATAGGCGGACAGCACGAGCACGGCCAGGTCCGGCTGGCGCCGCCGGGCCTCGACGGCCGCGACGATCCCCTCGTCGGTGTGGGTCGGCGGCATCCGTACGTCGACGATCGCGACATCCGGCTTGTGTACGCCGACGGCGTCCAGGAAGCCGGTGGGGTCGCCGGCGGTGGCCACGACGTCGATCCCCTCAGCGCGTAACAGCAGCGCGAGCCCTTCGCGCAGGAGCGGGTCGTCCTCCGCGATCACGATCCGCATGGCAGGCTCACGGTCACGGTGGTGGGCCCACCGGGCGGGCTGGTCAGCATGAATGTCCCATCGTGTGCTTCGGTACGGCGGCGGATGCCGACGAACCCGGACCCGTTGCGTTCGTCCGCCCCGCCCTGGCCGTCGTCGGTGATCCGCAGGTGGAGCCGGTCGTCCTGGAGACGGACCAGGACGTCGGCGCGCCCGGCACGGCTGTGCTTGGCGATGTTCGTGAGCGTCTCGGCCACCACGAAGTAGGCCGTCGCCTCGACCGAGGAGGCGCACCGGACGGGCAGGTCGGCGTCGATCCGGCAGGGCACCGGGCAGGCCGTGGCCAGACCGGTGAGCGCGTCCGCGAGGCTCCGGTCGGTCAGCACCGGCGGCAGGATGCTGCGGACGACCCCGCGAAGCTCGGCGAGTGCCTGCTCGGCGGCGTCCTGCGCGCGTTCGAGAATGGCCTCGGCGCTGGCCGGGTCGCGCGTCAGAGCCCGGCGCGCCGCGCCGAGCAGGACGTTGACGGCGACGATCCGATTCTGCGTCCCGTCGTGCAGCGACCGCTCGATGCGCCGCAGCTCGGCGGAGTGCGCGTCGAGCGCGGCGGCACGGGTCGCGGTGAGCTGTACGACCCGCAGCGCGAGGTCGGTGCCGGAGACGGGCGCCAGGAGTCGCCGCCCGGGCCAGGCCTGCAGCCGCGCCATGCTCGGGGGGACCATGCCGGTGATGACGATCCAGCTCACGCCCAGCAGGGCGACGGCGAGGGCGCTGGGCCAGCCCTGCACGGTCCAGAGCCCACTGGCCGACGTGGCCGCCACATCCGGTGGCAGCAGCCGCCAGTACAACGGGAAGGTGATGTCACGCACCGCGTAGAGGGGCAGCGAGAGACCGATCGCGCCGATGAGCAGCCCGAAGACGGCATGGATCGCGACCCAGCCCACCTCCCGGCGTACGGCCGAGTCCGCGAGGGCGGCGCGCAGCCCGTGCGGTATCGGCTCCGGGCCGACGACCGCCGGACCCCAGCGGGAGAGCCGCCCGCGTTCCCGGTCGGCGACGACACGCACCACGCGCAGTGTGAGGGGCGCCAGCAGCAGGCCCACGCCGACGAGGCCGGTGAGCGCGGTGGCGATCACCAACGCGAAGGCGACCAACGCCAGGAACGCGGTGCCGAGCCCGCCGACGAGGTGCTCGAGCGCCTCCAGGATGACGCGGGCACGGGCGAGGACGAACGCGTCCCAGCGGGCCGCCCGCCGGTCGGGCGTGGGGTCATCGGTCGACAAGCGGCACCTCCTTGGCCCAGAAGATCGCCCCGCGGCGCCTCCTCAGCCCAGGACAATAGGGCATCACTTGGGCGGTCGGCAGATCATCGGCCGAGGAGTACAGCCTGCTGTACCCCGCTTGTCCCATGGGTGGGATCGTCGTCAGCGGTGATCGTCCGTAGCTTCGATGTGTGACAGCCCATCGAATGAGGAGCACCTCATGTCCGACATCCTGAACGTCTCCGAGGCAGCCCGTCCGGCACAGCCCGCCGACGCTCGGCGCGGGATGCTCCGTCCCGTGCTGTGGCTCCTGCTCGGGATCAGCGCCGTCCTCAACATAGTGACCTCGAACTTCGGCTCCAACATCTTCGTCGGCATCGGATTCGGACTCGCCACCATCGCGTGCGCCGTCGCCCTGGCCGTCCACCACTACCGCCACCGGCGCCCCTGAGCGCCGCCCGTAAGGGTCAGGGCAGTGAGGCGGGCAGCCCGAAGGGCGTGAAGTGCTCGGCGCCGATGAACGAGGTGACCTCGCGGATACGCTCGCCACGCAGGGTCAGTACGTTGATCGACCAGGCGAGGTGCGCGCCGGCGCCGTCGTTCCGGAGGTAGCAGGCCACGGCGGGCTGGCCGTTCGCGGTGACCGGGAGGTGCCGCCAGCTGCCGCAGGCGGTCAGCGGGATCCGCCTGGCGAAGTCGGCGACGGCCGCCAGGCCGTGATACCAGTGCGGCAGCGGCGGCATCGACCAGGTGACGTCCTCGGTCAGGAGCGCGACCAGGGCGTCGGCGTCGCCGCGTTCGAGTGCGGTGGAGTAACCGGCGACGATCTCCCGTACCCGGGCGTCGTCGATCTGACGCAACGTCCGCTGCTGGGTGGGAGCGGGCACCTTCTCCGCGACGATCTTGCGGGCGCGCGCCAGAGCGGAGTTCACCGACGTGGTGGAGGTGTTCATCATGGTGGCGATCTCGGCGGCGGAGAACCCGAGGACCTCGAAGAGCAGCAACGCCGCGCGCTGGTTGCCCGGCAGGTGCTGCAGAGCGGCGACGAAGGCGAGTTCGACGGCCTCGCGCTGCTCGTAGCGCGCGGCCGGTCCGCCCGCGCCGAGACCCGCGTCGGGATAGGGGCCCAGCCAGGCGACGTCGGTCAGCGGGGCGTCGCCGAGTACGGCGCGGTCACTGGACGGCCCGAGATCCATCGGCAGGGCTCGCCTGCCTCTGGATTGGATGGTATCCAGGCAGGTGTGGGTGGCCACGGTGTACAGCCACGAGCGCAGCGAGCCGCGGCCCTCGAAACGCGCGAGCCCCCGCCACGCCCGCAGCAGGGCGTCCTGGAGGGCATCGTCGGCGTCGTGGGTGGAGCCGAGCATGCGGTAGCAGTGGGCGTGCAACTCTCGGCGCAACGGCTCCACGAGCCGGTTGAACGCGGCGTCGTCCCCGGCACGCGCCCGGCCCAGGTCCTCGGCATCGTCCCCGGCACGCGCCTGAACCAGGTCCTCGGCGTCCTCCGCTGCCGTGCCCGCAGACGGGCCCGTGGGCGTGTCCGCGGACGTGGCGGAAAAGACTTCGCTCACAAGCGACGATTCTGCCCCATCACCGGAGTCACCTCTTGGACCGACCACCAACCTCCAGACCAGGAGAACTCCGATGCACAACACCCTTGAGGTCCCTGACGCCCGCCTGTACTACGAGGTACGGGGCGAGGGCCCCCTGGTGGTGCTCGTCGGTGCCCCGATGAACGCCGACTCCTTCGCCCCGGCGGCCGAGCTGCTGGCCACCGACCACACCGTGCTCACCACCGATCCGCGAGGCATCAACCGCAGCCTCCTCCACGACCCCGAGCAGGACTCGACCCCGCAGGCGCGCGCCGACGACCTGTCCCGGCTCCTGACCCACCTCGACGCCGGTCCGGCCGTGGTCTTCGGCTCCAGCGGCGGCGCCGTCACCGCGCTGGCCTTCGCCGAGGCCCACCCCGAGCAGGCCCACACCGTCATCGCCCACGAAGCCCCGGTGGTCGACCCGCTGGAGGACCGCGAGCAGCTCTACGCCGGGACCGACGACCAGATCGCCACCTACCTCGCGGGTGATGTCACAGGGGCCTGGCGGAAGTTCATGGCTCAGGCCGACATCGTCATGCCGGACGGCGCGATCGAGATGATGTTCGGCGGGGAACGCGACCCGCGTCAGGTCGCCGACGAACGCCGCTGGTTCGCCCACGAGATGCGCGACACCATCCGCTGGCGGCCCGATTTCGCCGCTCTGCGCGCGGCGAGCACCCGCGTCGTGATCGGCATCGGCGAGGACTCGGCCGGCCAGCTCTGCGACCGCACCTCGATCGCGCTGGCCGCGGGACTCGGTATCGAGCCGACGATGTTCCCCGGCGGCCACATCGGCTTCGCCGACGACCCGAAGTCCTTCGTCACCCGGCTGCGCGCGGTCCTGTCCGAGAGCTGACCGGCGCGTCAGCTCGTACCGGTGATCAGGGCGAGTGCCACGGCCAGCAGCGCGATCACCGGAGCCGCCGCGGGGAGCAGATACAGGCTCACCGTGGCGGCGGCCGCGCCGAGCGCCAGGGCGAAAAGCACGGCCATCAGCTCGGGAATGCGCGGCCGCCCGTCCTCGGGAGTGAGGAGACGGGAGAACGAGCTGGTCAGCGCACCGGTGATGAACGTCGTCGAGCCGATGAAGGTCCGCAGGCGATGGGTCACCGCGCTCTGGACGCCCATGGCGAGGGCGGCGGTCGCGATCAGCGGGAGATGCGGGCCGGACAGGGCCCAGGCGATGGCCAGCGCGATCAGCAGGCCCAGCTCGGCGGCCAGGGCCAGCCTGATCCGGGCGGCCCAGCCGGTGGCCTCCCCGGTGAACCGGAACGCGGCGACCAGGCCACAGGTGAAGGCGATCAGCGCCACCAGCGAGCCCAGGGCCTCGGAGAGGCGGCCACGACCGGCTGACACGCCGAGCAGGACCAGGTTGCCGGTCATGTTCGAGGTGAAGACCTGGCCCAGGGCGAGGAAGGTGAAGGCGTCCATGGACCCCGAGGCCAGCGCCAGGCTCAGGATGGGCAGGCGATTGGTGGCGGGCACCCCCTCATGGTCGGCCGCCCGCGCGGCCCCCGGCGGGAGGCGCGCTGCGCACGGCTACGGGACGGCGGGGTGGGTGGGCGTGTTGGGTGGGTTCAGCCAGTCGGGAGTGCGCCACTGCTGGACGTTCGCGCGGGTGCACGGGCGCAGTGACAGCGAGGCCCCGTCGGGTTCGAGTTGCAGGCACAGGCCGCTGCCGACGTGCTGGACCTCCCAGTAAAGCCACCGGTTGTACGCCGAGCGGTAATTGAAGCGCCAGAGCTGGCGAGCGGAGTCCGCGCAGGGCTCGCGGGACGGGCGCCGCCCATCAGGTGGGCCGGTGGCGGTCAGGCAGCCCCCCATGCTCGTGATCGCGTACGCGCCCTGGGCGTTGCGCCGGTAGCCGAACGCCTGGTTGACGCCGCCGTGGCAGCCCCACGTGATCAGGTCCGTGGCGCCCGTGGCGTCCAGGCACACGCCGTTCTCCGAGCTGGCCAGCGAGCTGCCGAGATCCGGCGGGCGGGTGGTGATCAGCCAGCGCTGGCCGGGCCGGTCGGCCGCGCAGGCCAGCAGGATCAGCGGGGTGCCGGAGTCGGCGATGCTCTGGTTGGGCTCGGCGCACAGGTTTCCCCTGGAGGAGGCGATAGTGATCGCATGGTCACCGGTCAGTCGCCAGAGCTGGTCGTCGGAGCCATCGCAGTCCGCCTCGGTGAGGAAGATCCCTTCGGTGACGCGCCGGGCCTCCGGGGTCAGGCAGCGCTCGCTCACGCGGTTGCGGATCCGGTGGAAGAACGCGCCGTCGTGCTTGGCCGGTTCGAGGTCCCAGCGCTGGGCTTCGGCGGGGACCGTGTTGATGGCCGAGCCGCCCAGCCTGGCGTGCGGGGGAGCGGTCGTGGAGGTGTTGACGACCAGGGGCTTGCCGGGCGCGTACAGGGACAGGATCAGCACGTTCGAGCGCTTGAGCGACTCGGGGATGTAGGTGTCGACGTACACCACATAGGCCAGGAAGGCCGCGGTCGCGAACACCACCGACACCGCTGTGCCGATGACCAGCCTCCTGCGGCGGGCGGGTGTGGGCGGCTGGGGATCGGCCAGTCTGTGGTAGGACCGCAGCCACTTCTGCACTGTGGTCTCCGGCACGTCGTGCACCAGGAGGAAGGCACGGATGACCGGCTCGGCGCCCTCGACGTCGTTGAGCCAGCCGGTGCGCTGCTTGGTGACCTTCTCCAGGTCTGTCCGGTCGAAGGCGAGCTCCCGCTGGGCGGCACGCGCCTGGAGCTCGGCGAACTTGGGCGTGCGCGCCTCCCTACGCAGGTCCTTGAGCAGCCGCTTGAACGTGGGCAGGTCGTGCGCGGTGAACGGATCGGTCGCGGTCGCCGTGCGGTTGGCCCAGCGTGACTGCAGGAGGCCGCCCAGCGGCGGGAGCGCGGCGGCCAGGCAGGCGAAGACGATCGCGGGCAGGATGTGCGCCGGGTTGAGCTGGGGCTGGCCGTCGGTGGCGAAGTTGACGTAGATGCCGGCCAGCACGGTGAAGACCGCGCTGAGCACGGCCACCGCGCCGATCACGAGGGCGAGCTCGCGTGGGGGATTGCGCATCTGCTCCGTCCGACACTGTGTGTCGGCCTATGTTAACGGAACGTACGCGGGTTTATCGGGCGACGGCCGTGCCTCTCAGAATCAGAAGCCGGGTCAGTAAGCCGGTCAGTAAGAGCCGGATCGGTAGTCGGGTCAGAAGCCGGGGAAGATCCGCCGCAGGTCGTCCAAGGTGAGGCTGTCGCTCGTGAGGGTCACGACGCTCGGCGTGTGCTCGGGAGCGTGGCGGCCGGTGGTGAGGCGCAGCCACCATTCGGCCGGCGCGCTGAGGACGGCGTCGGGCTGAGCCGGCTCGTCGCCGAGGCTGACCGCCTCACCCACGGCGAGCCCGAAGGAGCGCTCGGGCGAGGTGGTCCGGATGGCCACGCCGACCTGGCGCCCGGCGAGGGCGTCGGCCTTGCCGATGAAGTGGATGAGCATGCCCACCTGGTCGAGCAGCAGCCCGGCCGCGGCGGGGGCCAGGGTCGCCGCCGGGTCGAAGGCGACCTCGACGTCCCACGAGTGATGGGCGAACTCGCTGAGCCGCAGCCCCGCCGCGGTCGCGACGTCCACGGGGACCGGCAGGAAGCCGAGTTTGATCCGCAGCTCCTCGCGCGCCTGCGCGTCGAGGCTCTCATAGCGGCTGACCAGCGCCTCGTTGGCGGTCAGGAAGCCCTCGGCCCGCTCGGCCGGGGACATCGCGTCCCAGCGGGCCCAGACCGACTTGTTGAAGTCTCCGTCTGGGCCGGCGGTGCCGCTCAGCGTGGCCTCCAGGCCGGCCAGGTTGATCTCGGCGCCGCTGCCCAGGTGGCTGAGCACCTGCGACACGTCCCACTCCGACGCGCCGGACGGCCGGGTGAGGTCGTCGGCCGAGAGGCCGCGGACAAGGGTGGCCAGGTGATCGTGGCCGCTGCGCAGCGCGTCGATGATCTGGTCGGCACGATCGGTCATGTTCGTCTCCAGAGTGGGGACGCGGAGATGTCTACGGTCCGCCGCGTTGCGAATTTTGTTGACGGGTCAAGTATACGTCCGGCGAGGGAGATGAGTACTTCCCCGCGGCGGCGAGTCCCTGTCGGCGCCCCGGCCACCAGCGATCCGAAGGCGCCGACGAGGCTCATGCGGACGTGTCCCGGGGCTGGAAGGAGTCGAACACGGTCATTCCCGAGGCCGGGTCGAGATCGGTCTGCGTCACCTCGGTCAACCGTGCCATGGTCATGTAGAAGCCGATCACCAGGATCGCCTCGACGATCTCCCGCTCCGAGAAGTGGCGTCGAACCTCCGTGAACACGCTGTCCTCGACCCGGACGGCCTCGATCACCTGCTTCCCGAACGCGAGCAGCGCCCGCTCCGCGTTGTCGAAGGCATTATCGGCGAGGTTCGCCTGTTCGATCGCGTCGATCTGCGCTTGCGGAACGCCGACGCCCAGGGCGATCGGGACGTGCTGTCGCCATTCGTAGGCGCCGTCCTCAACCCGCGCGACGAGCAGGATCAGCAGCTCGCGCCGCCGATGCCCGAGATCAAGGCTGCTGAGGATGGCCGTGCCCAGCCGCACTTGCGGGAGCACACACGACTCCGCATGCGCCAGCATGCGGAAGATGTTGAGCTTGACCGGTAGGGCCGCGAGTACTTTGGCCGCGTCCCCGGTCGCGTCGTCAGGATGGATGAGGGTCAATCTCGCCATCGATACCTCCGGCTGTGTCGCCGTTAGCTGGGTGGACAGGAGCGGTCGTCAGATGACCGAGCGCTTGAGAGTCTCACCCCAGCAACGGCCTCATCAACCGGGTTCCGCGACCTCCTGGAGCGGCAGGTGGCACGCGGCCGAGTGCAGCGGCTCGCCGTCGGACGGCTCCAGCGGCGGCACCACTTGGGCGCAGACGTCCTCGGCCTTCCAGCAGCGCGTACGGAACCGGCATCCCGACGGCGGGTCGAGCGGAGAGGGCACCTCCCCCTGCAGCAGGATCCGCTCACGCCGGGGCCCCGGAGTGACGTCCAGGACCGGCGCCGCGGACATGAGCGCGGCGGTGTACGGATGGCGCGGCTGGTCGAACACCTGCTTCGTCGGCCCCGTCTCGACGATCTTGCCGAGGTACATGACCGAGACCCGGTCGGCGACGTGGCGGACGACGGACAGGTCATGGGAGATGAACACGTACGACACGCCCAGCCGGGCCTGTAGATCGGTGAGCAGGTTGAGCACCTGCGCCTGGACCGACAGGTCGAGCGCCGACACCGGTTCGTCGCACACGATGACGTCCGGTTCGAGGGCGAGCGCGCGGGCGATCCCCAGACGCTGACGCTGCCCGCCGGAGAACTCCTGCGGGTAACGGCGGGCGTCGCTCGCCCGCAGCCCCACCATCTCCAGGAGCTCGGCCACCCGCTTCCCGCGCTCCTTCGCCGGCACCAGGTCACGGTGCGTCCGCCAGGGCTCGCCGACGATGTCCTCGGCGCACAGCCGGGCGTTCAGCGACGCGAACGGGTCCTGGAACACCATCTGCACCCGGCGCCGCCACTTGAGCAACTCCTTGCCCCGCAGCGCGAACGGGTCCGTCCCCTCGAACCTGACGTGGCCCTGGTCCGGGCGCTCCAGCATGAGCAGCACCCGGGCGAGCGTCGACTTGCCGCAGCCGGACTCCCCGACCAGGCCCAGCGTCTCGCCGCGGGCCAGTCGCAGGTCGACTCCGTCCAGCGCGCGCAGCCGGTTGCTGCCCGAGGCACCGCGGGCCACGTGGAAGGTCTTGCTCACCCCTGCCACGTCCAGCAGGGGCGCCTCCATAGCGGATGTGTCAGTCATCGGTCAGCTCCTTCCAGTGATGACACGCGGACAGGCGCCCAGGCCCGGCCTCGACGAGGACGGGGCGCTCCGCCGCGCACACGTCGCTCGCCATCGGGCAGCGCGCGCGGAAGGCGCAGCCCGAGGGCACCGAGTGCAGGTCGGGCGGGCTGCCCGGGATGGAGTTCAGGGTGGCGCCGCGCGCCACCTCGGCCGGCACCGAGTCGAGCAGCCCGCGCGTGTACGGGTGGCGCGGCTCGGCGAACACGTCCGCCACCCGGCCGGTCTCGACGATGTTCCCCGCGTACATGACGGCCACGTGGTCGGCCTGCTCGGCCACCACCGCGAGGTCGTGGGTGATCAGGATCAGCGCCGTTTGCTGCTCGGTGCGCAGCTCGCGCAGCAGCTCCATGATCTGGGCCTGCACGGTGACGTCGAGGGCGGTGGTGGGTTCGTCGGCGAGCAGCACCTTGGGGTGCAGGGCCATCGCCAGCGCGATGAGCAGCCGCTGACGCATGCCGCCGGAGAACTGGTGCGGGTAGGCGCTCACCCGGGCGCCGGCCTCGGGGATGCCGACCCGCTCCATCAGCTCGACGGCCCGCTTGCGCGCCTCGCGGCGCGAAAGACGCTCGTGGATCCTGAACGGCTCGGCCAGCTGGGCGCCGACCGTCTGGACCGGGTTCAGCGCGGTGAGCGCGTCCTGGAACACGATGGCCAGGCCGGGCCCGGCCAGCCGCCTGCGCTGCGCCGGCGACAGGGTGAGGATGTCGGTGCCGTCCAGGCGTACGGCGCCGCCCGCCACGTGCGCGACCGGGTCGAGCAGGCCGACGATGGCCTGCGCCGTCATGCTCTTGCCGCAGCCCGACTCGCCCAGGAGCGCCAAGGTCTCGCCGGAGCGGACGGAGAAGCTGACCTCGCGTACGGCGCGTACCGTCCCGGAAGGGGTGCGGATGTCGACCGCCAGCCGATCCACCTCCAGCACCGGGCGCCCGGACTCCGCGCTGTTCGGCTCGCTCACGCGCGCACCTCCTTGTTCTTGCGGCGAGAGCGGGGCAGGGTGAGCCGCCACCGCTGGCCGGGGTCCATGGCCAGGCGGGCCCAGGACGCGAGGACGGTCGCCGAGACGGTCGTCACCACGATGGCGACTCCGGGGAAGACGGCGATCCACCAGGCGCTCTGCAGTACCTGCCGCCCTTGGGCGACCATCAGGCCCCAGCTCATGTCCGGCGGCTGGATGCCGATGCCCAGGAAGCTGAGCGACGATTCGGTCAGCATCACGAAACAGAAATCCAGGGTCGCGACGGTGAACAGGGTGGGCAGCACGGTCGGCGCCACGTGTCGGCCGATGATCGCCCAGCTCTTGGTGCCGAACGTCCGCGCCGCGTCCACGAACAGCCGGCTCTGCAGCTCGGCCGACTCCGCCCGGGCGGCCCGCAGGTAGACCGGGATGCGGGCGATGGCCAGGACCAGGACGATGTTCCCCGCGCTGGGGGAGAAGACGTACAGCACGACCACGGCCAGCAGCAGCGAGGGGAAGCTGAGGATGACGTCGGCCACGCGCATGGAGACGTTCTCCCGCCAGCCTCGGTGGTAGCCCGCCCACATCCCCCAGACCGACCCGACGACCAGGGAGATCACCACCGCCGGGATGGCGACGGAGAGCGTCGTACGGCTGGCCACGATGAGCCGGGCGAGCAGGCTGCGGCCGAGCGAGTCGCTGCCGAGCACGAACGCGAAGCCGTCGTCGAGGCTGAACGGCGGCCGGTTGACCGCCCGCAGGTTCTGCTTCACGGCCAGGTCGCCGAGCAGGATCGGCCCCACGATGGCGCCGGCGACCACGATCACCAGGATCACCACCGCCAGGCAGGCGAACCGGTCCCGCGCCAGCAGGCGCCACCAGGTGATCCGCCGAGCGGCGGGCGCCTCCACGAGGCTGGTCATGCCGTCACCCCCTGACGGACTCGGGAGTCCAGGAGCGCGTAACAGGCGTCGATGACGATGTTCAGCGCGAAGATGGTGATCGCGGTCACCAGGACCGCGGCCTGCAGCACCGCGAAGTCGCGCTGCAGGATCGAGGTGATCATCAGCTTGCCGATGCCCGGCCAGCCGAAGATGGTCTCGACGACCACGGCCCCGTTGACCAGCCCGACCGCCAGGTCACCGGCCACGGTGAGCGCGGGCGGCGCGGCGTTGCGCAGCGCGTGGCCGAAGACCACCCGCAGCTCGCTCGCGCCCTTGCTCCGGGCCACCTTGATGTACGGCGCCGACAGCGCCGTTACCATCGCCCCGCGCACCACTTGCACCAGCACGCCGAACGGCCGGATCAGCAGGGTGAGCACCGGCAGCACCCAGGCCGACATGCTCTCGGTGCCCGAGGTGGGCAGCCAGCCGAGCGCCACGGAGAAGACCAGGACGCCCATGATGGCGAACCAGAAGTCCGGCATGCTGGCCGCGGTCGTCGAGGTGAAGCTGGCGACCCGGTCGGCCAGGGAGTTCGGGCGGTAGGCCGCCCAGCTCCCGACGACGACCGCGCCGAGGATCGCCAGGATCATCGTGGCGCCCGCCAGCTGCAGCGTCGCGGGGAAGGCCCGCAGCACCGCGTTGGCGGCGGGTTCGGCGGTCCGCAGCGACTCGCCGAAGTCCAGCCGGACGACCTGGGCCAGGTAGTCACCGAACTGGACGAGCAGCGGCTGGTCGAACCCGTGCCGGGCGGCGAACTCCGCCCGCATCTCAGCGGTGGCGCTGAGCGGCAGGTAGAGGTTGGCCGGGTCGCCGGTCAGGCGGGCCAGGTAGAACACGCCGAGGACCACCACGACCAGCGGGATCGCACTGGAGACGACGCGACGCCGCAGGAAGGTCAGCACACCTGCTCCTTTCAGCCGGCCGGGTGCAGCTCGGCGAGGCGCATCTCGTCGTTGGTGGCGGCGTTGGGCTTGTAGGTGACCTTCTTCGACAGGGCGAGGATGCCGGTCATGTGCGCCAGGACGGCGTCGCGTACGACGTCCTTGTTCTGGTAGTCCAGCGCCTTGGCGAAGGCCGTCTGGCGCGCCTCGCCCGAGGCCTGCTCGCCGGCGGTGATGAGGTCGTCCAGTTCGGGGGTGCCGAAGCTGCTCTGCCCGCCCTTGGTGCCGTAGATCTGGCCCATGGTGAAGGCCGCGTCACCGGCCTGGTTGCCGTGCTGGGCCTGCAGCAGGGTGGGGCCGGCGTCCTTGGGGAACGGGCGCAGCAGGTACTCCAGCCAGGCGTTCACGTCGAGCATCTGGATCTTCACCGAGAGCCCGGCCTCGGTGAGCGAGTTCTGCACGACCTCCATCGCCTCGGCGGCCTTGGGGTAGATGCCGTTCCGGCCGATGATCGTGATGGGGGTGTCCGTGGCGACGCCGGCCGCCTTGGCGTCCGCGATCAGCTTCTTGGCCTGCGCCATGTCGTACGGCCAGGGCTGGATGGCCGGGCTGTGACCGGTCACGCCTTCGGGGACGAGCTGGCCCGCCGGCTTGCCGAGCCCGGCGAACACCGAGGCGACGAGCCCGTCCTTGTCGATGGCGTAGTTGATCGCCTGGCGCACGCGAACGTCGTTGAGCGGCGGCTTGGCGGCGTCGATACGCAGGTAGGAGGTCTCGTTGTTGGGGAACTGCACGGCCGAGTCGCCGGCGCCGTCCTCGGGGGCGAGGCCGACGGCGATGTCCGCCTCGTCGCTCTTGATCATGGCCGCGCGGATGCTGCCCTCACCACGCCAGACGTACTCGGCCGCGGCGAAGTCCGGCGCCTTGCCCCAGTACCCGGGGAAGCGCTCCAGACGCAGGCTGCGACCGGCGTCCCACTTGGCGATCTTGTACGGGCCGGTGCCGACGGGCTCCCGGACCTTGCCGGTGGCGTTCGTGGTGGTCGGCACGATCTCGACGAAGGACAAGCGCAGCGGAAGGATCGGGTCCGGCTTGGCCGTCTTCACCTTGAGGGTCACGTCGTCCGTGGCCGTCGCGGTGAGCTTGATGCCGCCGAAGACGTACCCGTTGACGTTGCAGTCGACCTTGGAGCCGAGCGTGCGCTCGATGGAGAAGGCGGCCGCCTTGGCGTCGAAGGCGGTGCCGTCGTGGAACTTCACGCCCTTGCGCAGGGTGAAGGTCCACTCGGTGGGCGAGTCCTGCTTCCACTCCGTGGACAGCGCCGGCTGGAGCTGCCCGGAGCTCGGGTCGCGCTCCGTGAGCGCCTCGGTGATGTTGGCCCGGGTGACGCGTCCGGTCGCGGTGAGGGAGGCGTCGCACGGCTCCAGCGTGGGCGGCTCCTCGGGCAGCACGATGCGGACGGTGCTCGCCGCCGCGCCGCCGCCGGACGACGGCTCCGGGCCGCTGTTCGCGACCGAGCAGGCGCCGACGGACAACAGCGTGCCGAGCGCCAAGAAGGCAGAGGCCGCCTGACGGCGGCGGGGGGTGGTGATCATGATTCCTCCGAATCGCCTGCTCCTGATGCCGGGCAGGCCACGTGCTATGCGACAGGTGCCGCGCTGAGGGCGGAGAGGCCGCGGTCGATGATGCGGGCGAGCTGCTCGCGGTGCTCCGGGGTGACCTGCGCCAGCGGCGCGCGGACGGGCCCGGCGGAGCGGCCGCGGATGTCCAGCCCGGCCTTGACGAGAGAGACGGCGTAGCCGGGCGTCGTGTTGCGCAGTGCGGCGAGCGGGGCGTAGAACTCGCGCAGCAGGAGGTCCTGGGTCGCCTCGTCGCCCTTCTCGAAGGCCTGGAAGAACGCGACGGCGACCTCCGGGAGGAAGGCCAGCACCGCCGAGGAGTAGGCGCGGGCGCCGAGGCCGACGTAGGAGCGGGCGAAGATCTCGGCCGTCGGCATGCCGTTCAGCAGGGGCAGCCGGCCGCCGGTGGCGGTCTGGATGAGCTGGAGCAGCTCCATGTCGCCGTGCCCGTCCTTCAGCGCGGCGATGTTGTCCACCTCGGCGAGCTCGGCCACCGCCTCCGGGGAGAACAGCGCCGTACCGCGCTGGTAGAGGATCACGTCCAGATCCGTGGCGGCGGCCACCTCCCGGTAGTGCGCCACGAGCCCGGCCGGCGGCCCGACCTGCAAGTACGGCGGCAGCGCCAGCAGGGCGTCGGCCCCGGCGGCCTGCGCGGCGCGGGCGAACTCGGCGGCCGTCCGCGTGCCGCCGCCGACCCCGGCGAGCACCGGGACCGTTCCCGCGACGTGCTCCACGGCGGCCTTGACCACCGCCTGGTGCTCCGTGGCCGTCAACGACGCCATCTCCCCGGTCCCGCAGGCGACGAAGATCGCGCTGGGCCGCGCGGCGAGCACGTCGGTGAGATGAGCCTTGAGCCCGGACAGATCCACATCCCCCGACTCCGTGAACGGTGTGACGGGGAAGGCGAGCAAGCCTGAGAGGGAAGCGGCGACTCGCGTGACTGCGGGGGACATCAACAGCAACCTCTTGTCTACATATGGAGACAGCATCTATATTTGTAGCCGAGACATTAAGTGGGTGTTTCGCCACACGTCAAGAGGTGATCGATGACCCAATTCGCCCCGGACTCGTTACCTCAATCCGCCGAGGCCGGGGGAGGTGTCCGCAGCGTCAAATCGGCCGAGCGGACCATCGCGGTGCTCGAACACCTCAGCTCAGCCCCGAAGGCGTGCTCCCTGCGCGAGCTGGCCACCGCGCTTGGCCTGCCGCGGGCCAGCGGCTACGCGCTGCTCACCACGCTGGTGAGCACCGGCTGGGTGGAGGCCGACGGCGGCGGCCGCTATCGGCTGGGCATCCGCGCGCTGCGGGCCGGGATGTCGTACATCGAGCGGGACGACCTCGTCCAGCGGGCCCGTCCGGTGATGAACGACCTGAACGACGAGCTCGGCGAGACCGTCCACCTGGCCCGTCTCGACGGCGTGGAGATCGTCTACCTGGCCACCAACATCTCCAGGCACTCCCTGGCCGTCGTCACCCGCCCCGGCCGGCGCCTGCCGTGCTGGGCCACCGGTCTCGGCAAGGCGATCCTCGCCGGGCGTCCATGGGCGGAGGTCGACGAACTCCTGCCGGAGACCCTGGAGCCCCGCACCGTCCACACCCTCACCGACCGGGTGGCACTGCGCGCCGAACTCGAGGAGATCCGGCGGCGTGGCCATGCCGTCGACGAGCAGGAATCGACCCTCGGGCTGCGCTGCTTCGCCGTCTCCCTGGACCTGGGACGCGTCCCGAACGAGGCGCTCAGCTGCTCCATCCCCCTCGTCCGCCTCGATCCCGAACGCGAGGAGGCGGTCGTGGCCGCACTCCTCCGGGCGCGGGCCCGCATCATCCGCTGAAGGGACCTCTAATCCACCGCACGGAGCACGGCGACGCCCGTAGGCGGCAAGGTGACGGTGGCGACGCCCTCGTCCGACGGGTCAAGGGCGTCGGTCCACCCGCCGCTGAGGGCGATGTCGTGCTTGTCGCCGGTGTGGTTCAGCAGGATCAGGAAGCGGCGACCGGCTCCGGCGCGGACGCTCGCCTGGACCCCTGCGGGCAGCCCCTTGACGACGGGGGTCACTCCCGCTTCGGCGAGCGCGCGGCCGAGGACCGCCCGCATGGTGGCCGCGTCGAGGCGGGTCGAGAGGTAGCGGGCGATCCCCGCGCCGAACTCGTGCCTGGTCACGGCCGGGCGACCGGCCCAGTCGGCGGAGTCGAAGACGAGCTCGGGCTCGGCGCCGGCCAGGTGCAGGTCCTCTCGCCACAGGTCGGCGACCCCTTCGAGGTGCGAAAGCACCCCGTGGCCGCGTACCGGGAACCGCTCGTGCTCGGCCGCCGGGCAGAACTCCTCGACCCGGACCCCGAGGACCTCGCGCAGCGGCGCGGGGTAGCCGCCCAGGTGGACCCGGTCGTGCTCGTCCACGATCCCGCTGAAGAAGGAGACGGCCAGCGCGCCGCCACCGGACACGTACGCCGAGACGCGCCGCGCGTCCTCGCTCGACAGGAGGTACAGGTTCGGCACCACGACGAGCGCGTACCCGGTCAGCTCGGCCGAGGGCGGCACCACGTCCACACCGACCCCGAGATCGAACAGCGGGCCGTAATGGTCCAGCAGGCGCTCCTCCTGTCGCACCCCGTCCGAGGGGTGGGAATCGAGTTCGAGCGCCCACCAGCTGTTCCAGTCGAGCAGGATGGCCACCTGGTTGTGGACCCGCGTGCCGGGCAGGTCGGGCACCGCGGCCAGCTCCCAGCCGAGCGCCGCGATCTCGCGGAAGACCCTGCTGTCGGCCCCCGCGTGCGGCACCATGCCCGAGTGGAACTTCTCGGCGCCGCCGCGTGACTGCCGCCACTGGAAGTACAGGATCGCGTCGGCGCCCTGCGCGACGGCCTGCCAGCTCCACAGCCGCATCTGGCCGGGCTGCTTGATCGCGTTCCGGCCCCGCCAGTTGACCGCGCTCGGCGCCTGCTCCATGAGGATCCACGGCTGCCCGCCCCCGGCGCCGCGCATCGTGTCGTACAACAGGCCCGGGGCCAGGTGCGGCCGCTCGTCGTGGGGGTCGGGGTAGGAGTCGACCGCCACGACGTCCAGCCGCGGCGCCCAGTCGAAGACGTCCACGGCCTTCAGGCCGCCCAGGAAGTTCGTGGTGATCGGCACCTCGGGAGTGACCCGCCGCAGGATGCCCGTCTCCAGGTCGAAGCAGTCGCGCAGCGCCTCGTTGCCGAAGCGCAGGTAGTCGAGCTGCTGGGCCGGATTGGGGTACGTCGGAGCCGCGCGGGGCGGCTGGACGTGGTCGAAGGAGGCGTACCGCTGCGACCAGAAGTCCGTCGACCAGGCGTCGTTCAGCGCCTCCAGGTCGTCGCCGTAGCGCTCGCGCAGCCAGCGGCGGAAATCGGCGGCCGACACCTCGCAGTAGCAGGCGGCGATGTGGCAGCCGTACTCGTTGCCGACGTGCCACAGCCCGAGCGCCGGATGGTCGCGGTAGTGCGTGGCCAGCCGCTCCACCAGGAGCGCCGCCCGTTCCCGGTAGACCGGACCGGAGGGACAGAAGTGCTGCCGCCCGCCGGGGCCCAGCACGGTCCCGTCCGCGGTGATCGGCAAGATCTCCGGGTGCTCGTGGACGAGCCAGGGCGGCGGGGAGGCCGTCATGGTGGCGAGGTCGGCGGTGATCCCGTGCGCGTGCAGGTCATCCAGGACCTGGTCGAACAGGGAGAAGTCGTACGCGCCGCGCGCGGGCTCCACGCGCGCCCAGCCGAACACCCCGACGGTGACGAGGTTGACCTGGGCCTCGGCCATGAGGCGCAGGTCCTCCGCCCTGGTCTCGGCCGGCCACTGCTCGGGGTTGTAGTCGCCGCCGAAGGCCACGCCGCCGAGCCGGCGCCAGAACCGGTCGCCCGGGGACGGGGCGCCGGTGGTCCCGGAGCCCGGCCTGACATCGTGAGGTACGGCGTTCATCGTCGGCGCGGCGGCCTCGGCGGAGCGAGGGCCGCCGCTCCTCCCTTCTTCGGTGGGGACGTTCTTCGGCGGGGCGTGCTGCGGTTGGTCGGACGTTCTTGGCCAGGCGTGGGCTGCTGCGGTTGTGCGGATCAGCCGGCCGGCGGCGGGGCGCCGGTGCTCTCCCTGACGATCAGCTGAGGGGCGACGAAGGCGGTGGCGGCGGGAGCCGTACCGGTCTCGATCTGGTCGATCATGAGCGACACGATCCGCTCGGCCAGCACGTCGAAGTCCTGCCGGACGGTGGTGAGCGAGGGGGACAGGTAGGCCGACTCCTCGATGTCGTCGAACCCGACGATGCTCACGTCATCAGGGATGCGACGCCCCGCCTGGATCATCGCGCGCATCACGCCGAGGGCCATCTGGTCGTTGGCGGCGAAGACGGCCGTCACGCCGGGCCGCCGGGCCAGGACGCGGCCGGCCTCGTAGCCGCTGGCCGCGCTCCAGTCGCCGAACAGCATCTGGGGCACCGCCGCGTCCGCTTCCTTGAGCGTCGCGTGCCAGGACTCCGCCCGGCGCCGCGCGGCATAGGAGTCCTCGGGCCCGGCGACGTGCCAGACCGTCTCGTGACCGAGGCCGAGCAGGTGACGGGTGACGAGCCGGGCGCCGAGGGCCTGGTCGGTGTCGACCATCGGGTGGCGGAGGCTGACGTCGCCGTCGGCCATCACCACCGGCACGTCCGGCGGCAGGCGCAGCGCCGGGGTGTCGAGGATCTGCGCCTCGATGACCACGATGCCGTCGACCGCCTGCACCGTCAGCTGGTCGAACGCCTCGTGCACGGCCCGCTCGGTCTGCGACTCGACGGCGATCATGTTCACGGTGTAGCCGGCCCGCTGCGCCGCCTTGGTGACGGCGTCGACCGTACGGGCGTTGCCGAAGCTGCCGAGACCGAAGCTGATCAGGCCAAGGGTGCGGAACTGGCCGGTGACCAGGGCGCGGGCGGCGGTGTTGGGCCGGTAGCCGAGGACGCGCATGGCCGACAGGACGCGCTGGCGGGTCTCTTCCTCCACATTGCTGCGGTTGTTGACCACCCGGGAGACCGTCTGGCTGGAGACCCCGGCCATCGCGGCGACGTCGGCCATGGACGGCCGCTTGGGCGAGCGCCGTCCCGCCGCGGTTTTCTGGGTCGCCCCGTCCACTGGCACCTCTGGTCATCCGATGGGCTTGCTGTCGTGCAAACTCTCGCACGATGTTTACGTGAACATGACCCATCCGTCAATGGGGGACTGCTCTAGTCGACAAATAGTCACAAACGGTGATAAATCCGGCATCTGTGTTAACTTTTGGTTACCTATTGACATGTTCTGGCGGCGAATGGAGACTACGGGACATCTTCGCCATGTTCACGTAAACACGGAGCCGCACGATCACTGTGCCGAGCGCTCCACGGTGGCGCAGGTAATGGGGCGATCCATGGATCGCCATGCCCCGACAAGGAGAGTTCAGTGCCAGTCTTCGTGGCAGCGCGAACATCCCGCGGCAGGAGCGCGGGATGACCGCGCCCGCCGGTCTCGCCGGGCCGGTGACCGCGCCCCCCGGCCTTGCCCGGCCGGTCCTGCGCCTGCGCGTCGCCGGCTACGCCTTCTTCCTGCCGTTCTTCGTGGTCTTCCTGGTCGCGGTGGTGGCGCCGCTGGCGTACGCGATCTATCTCAGCTTCTTCCAGGAGCGCATGATCGGCGGCACGGTCTTCGCCGGCCTGGCCAACTACACCCGCGCCATCGGCGACGCGCTGTTCGGCGCCGGCCTGCTCCGCGTCGCGCTCTTCCTGGTCGTGCAGGTGCCTGTCATGCTGCTCATCGCCCTGGGCTGCGCGCTGGCCATCGACAGCGGCAGGCTGCGCTGGCCGTCGCTGTTCCGCATCACGATCTTCATGCCGTACGCGGTGCCGGCCGTGGTGTCGGCCCTCATGTGGGGCTACATGTACGGGGACCAGTTCGGCCTGGTGGGACAGATCGGCAAGGCCGTCGGCGTCGCGGTCCCCGACCTGCTCTCGCGCTCCTGGATGCTCTCCTCCATCGGCAACATGGTGACCTGGGAGTTCGTCGGCTACAACATGATCATCCTGTACGCCGCGCTGCGGTCCGTACCGACCGAGCTCTATGAGGCGGCCGAGATGGACGGCGCGGGCGCCATCCGGATCGCCTGGAGCATCAAGCTGCCCGCCCTGCGTCCCGCGCTGCTCGTGGCGACGATCTTCTCGATCATCGGCAGCTTCCAGCTCTTCAACGAGCCGAACATCCTCCAGAAGCTGGCACCCGCGGTGATCGGGACGAGCTACACGCCCAACATGTACGCCTACAACCTCGCGTTCAACGGCCAGCAGATCAACTACTCGGCCACCGTCGCCGTGGTGCTCGGCGTCGTCACCATCGTCGTGGCGTACGCGGTGCAGATCATCACGGCGAGAAGGGAGCAGACACTGTGACGGCCGTCGCCGAGGCGAACCGCACCACGAGCGGGCAGGCCGCGCACCGCTCCACCACGGCGCGGCGCCGGGGGAAGAGCCCCACCCTCACGGTGATCATGCTGGTGATGTTCGCGTACGCGGTTCTGCCGCTGTTCTGGCTGCTGGCCAACGCCAGCAAGAACGGCGGGGATCTGTTCTCGACCTTCGGGCTCTGGTTCGGCGGGGACTTCCACCTGTTCGCCAACATCGGCGAGACCCTGAGCTACAACCACGGCATCTTCGTGCGCTGGTTCGGCAACACCGTGCTCTACTCCGTGGTGGGCGCGGGCGGCGCCGCCCTGCTGGCCACCCTCGGCGGGTACGCGCTGGCGAAGTACGAGTTCCCGGGCCGCAAGCTGCTGTTCGCCGTGGTGCTGGGCGGCATCTCCATTCCGGGCACTGCCCTGGCGGTGCCGACGTACCTGCTGTTCAGCCGGGTCGGGATCGTCGACACCCCGTGGGCGGTGCTCATCCCGGCACTGTGCAGCCCGTTCGGCCTCTACCTGATGCGGGTCTACGCGGCCGACGCGGTGCCCGACTCGATCCTGGAGTCGGCGCGCATCGACGGCGCGGGCGAGTTCAGGATCTTCCGCACCATCGCGCTGCGGCTGCTCGCCCCGGGCTTCGTCACGGTCCTGCTCTTCGCGCTGGTCGCGACGTGGAACAACTACTTCCTGCCGCTGATCGTGCTGAACTCGCCGGACTGGTTCCCGCTCACCGTCGGCCTCAACCAGTGGAACGCCCAGGCCAACAGCGGCACCTCCGGTGCCGGTGACGCCACCTACACGCTCATCCTGACCGGCAGCCTGCTGTCGATCGTGCCGTTGATCATCGCTTTCCTGGGGCTCCAGCGCTTCTGGCAGTCGGGCCTCGCCACCGGAAGCGTCAAGCAGTGATTCCCGACATAGTCCCCCGTGGATAAGGAAACGCCATGAAAAACCTTCCATCGCGGCGCGGTGTCATCCCCGCCGGGATCGCCGCGGCCCTTTCTCTGGCACTCGCCGCGTGCGGCGGCGGCTCCGGTGGGGGTGCCGCCGCACCGTCCGCCGCCGCCCCCAGCGCTACGGCGGCCGTACAGGACGCGCTGTCCAAGCCCGCCGAGCTGACGTTCTGGACGTGGGTCACGGGGATCGAGAAGACCGTCGCCCGCTTTACCACGAAATATCCGAACATCAAGGTCAATGTGGTGAACGCGGGGCAGTCCGCCGACCAGTACACCAAGCTGCAGACCGCGATCAAGGCCGGCTCCGGCGCGCCCGACGTGGCGCAGATCGAGTATTTCGCGCTGCCGCAGTTCGCCCTCGCCAAGCAGGTCGTCAACCTGGCCGACTACGGCGCCGCCTCGTTGAAGGACAAGTTCGCCGACTCGGCGTGGGGCCAGGTGGCGATCAACGGCGGCGTGTACGGCGTCCCGCAGGACACCGGCCCCATGGCGATGTTCTACCGCAAGGACATCTTCGACAAGCTGAAGATCAAGCCGCCGGCCACCTGGGCGGAGTTCGTCGACGCGGCCAAGAAGATCAAGGCCGCCGACTCCGGCTCGTTCATCACCTCCATCGACCCCGGTGACGCCGGTGGGGTGGACAGCCTGATCTGGCAGGCGGGCGGCGCGCCGTTCAAGACCACGGGCGAGAGCTCGGTCAGCGTCAAGCTCGACTCCGACCCGGGCGTCAAGCAGTGGGTCGGCACCATGAGCACGCTGCTCGGCGAGAAGCTGGTCGACCCGCAGCCCGGCTGGACCGACGAGTGGTGGAAGGGCATGGGCTCGGGCAAGTACGCCGTCTGGCTGACCGGAGCCTGGGCGCCGAACGGCATCATCAACTCCATCCCCAAGACGTCGGGCAAGTGGGCGGTCGCCCCGATGCCGCAGTACGACGCGGCCAAGCCGATGAACGCCGAGAACGGCGGCTCCTCGGTGGCGGTCATCCCGCAGAGCAAGAACATCCCGGCCGCCGTCGCCTTCGCGCAGTGGCTCAACTCCGACCCGGAGGCCGTCAAGTCGCTGAACACCGAGGCCGGCTTGTTCCCCGCCACGAAGGTGCTGCTCGACGACCCGGCCTTCCGTGACGCGCCGCAGGCGTTCTTCGGCGGCCAGAAGATCAACCAGGTCCTGGCCGACGCCTCGGCCGCCGTCCGCCCCGACTGGCAGTACCTGCCGTTCCAGGTGTACGCCAACAGCATCTTCAAGGACACCGTGGGCCAGGCCATCGACGGCGGCGGTGACCTGTCCGCCGCGCTGAAGACCTGGCAGGACCGCATCTCCGCCTTCGGCACCGAGCAGGGCTTCACCCTCACCAGCGGCGGCTGACCCCCGGCGCGACCACGACCGGCGGCCCGGTGGAACGCACTCCACCGGGCCGTCATGCCGTCACCGACGGGATGAAGCGGCCGGCGCCCTAGCCCGAGGCGAGATCCCGGCGGCGCAGGCCGTACAGGCCGAGGATCGCGAGCGCCGCGGCGAGCACGGTCAGCACCACCGTGGCCACCGGGGCGAAGGACCCCAGCGGGTGCCAGGGCAGGTGGGACAGCACCGAGGTGTTCACCAGCCACTCCGGCAGGTTCATGTAGGACCCCAGTACCTGCGTGAACCCGCTGTAGACGAGCACCGCCCAGGCCGCGTTCACGGCCCGAGGGGCGAGCCCGAGCAGCGCGGCGGGGATGGCGAGCAGCACCAGCACCTCGGGGGCGCGGATGAGGCTCGCCCAGGTGACCTCACCCACGAGGCCGGGCTCGCCGGTCGACAGGGCGGCGCCGATGCCGAGCGCGGCGCCGTACACCACCGGCAGGACGACCGCGGCGAGCGCGGTGACCAGCAGGGACGACCAGTACCACGTCGATCTGCCGGTCGGCCCGGCCAGGACGGGAGCGATACGCCCGCGCACCTCCTCCACCCGGAGCCGCAGGACCGACAGGACCGCGAAGACACCGGTGTAGAGGGACCCGGTGAACACCATGAGGCTGATCCAGGCCCGCCCGAAGTCCGCACCGGAGAAGATGGGCAGATCGGTCTCCGCCATTCCCCCGGTCATGGCGCCCAGGACGAGGCCGACGGCGAGGAACGCGGCTCCCCACGCGAGGATGGCCGCCTGCTGGAGCCGCAGCGCGAGCGTGAACGGCGAGCGCAGCCACGAAGGCGCCGACGCCCGGCCGAGGCGCGGAGCCACCAAGGAGGCGCCGAGATCCCTGCGGCTCGCCAGCGAGTAGGCGCCCGCGACCAGCAGCCCGGCGAGAAGTACCGAGAGGCCGAGCGGCCACCAGCGCTCGTCGGCCAGCACCCGGGTCTGCTGTGCCCAGCCGATCGGCGACAGCCAGAACAGCGGACCGCCCTCCGGGCTCTGCAGCGCCCCCGCGCCGCGCAGCAGCCACGCCGTGAAGAGCACGATGCCCGCCAGCCCGTTGGCGCCCCGGGGGTGCTCGGTGACCTGGGCGGTGACCGCGGTGACCCCGGCGAACAGCAGCCCGGTCGCGGCCAGGGAGGCGCCGAACAGCAGGGCGCTGCCGGTGGGGAACCCGATGCCGATCGTCGCGGCGGTGGTGAGTGCCGCGAGCGCGGCATTGCTGAGCACGGCGACGACCAGCGCCGCGGTGAGCTGGGCGTGCCGGCCCACGACGGCCGCCCGGATGAGCTCGGCCCGGCCCGTCTGCTCCTCCGCCCGGGTGTGCCGGGTCATGAGCATCATGTTCATGATCGCGGCGGCCAGCAGGAACTCGACCCAGTAGGCGGCGAGGAAGTAGCTCCGCGTGGTGACCTCGCCGAACAGGGGCCCGCCGAGCACCCGCATGAAGGAGGCGCGGATCATCTGCGACGCTTCGGCCAGGGCCGCGGGCGTCGGGACGACCGCGTTGACGGCGGCGTAGTAGAAGCGTGGGACGAGGGCCGTGATGGCGATCAGCCAGAGGGTGAGCTTGATCCGGTCGCGGCGCAGCGCCAGCCGTACCATCGCGCCGGTGCCGGTCAGGTGGCCGCTCGCCGCGCTCGATCCGGTACGGCCGCGCGCCCGCGTAACCGTGGTGGTCATGCCGCCTCCTTGTGCGCGTAGTGCCGGAGCATGAGCTCCTCGAGCGTCGGCGGGTGGCTGACCAGCGAGTCGATGCCGAAGGTGGTCAGGTGCCGGATGGCGGCGTCGAGGTGTTCGGCGTCCACGCCGAACCGCGCGCTCCTGCCCTCGGTCTTCACGTTGTGGACTCCGGGCACCTGGTTGAGACCGGTTACCGGGGTGGCGGTCTCGGCCACGATCGTGGTCCGGGTCAGGTGCCGCATCTGCGCCAGCGTCCCCGACTCCACCGCCCGTCCGTCGCGGATGATGGTGATCCGGTCGGCGAGGGTCTCGACCTGGGCCAGGATGTGGCTGGACAGCAGGATGGTCCGGCCGGCGGCTTTGGCCTCGGCGACGACCTGCTGGAACACCGCCTCCATCAGCGGGTCCAGCCCGCTCGTGGGCTCGTCGAGGATCAGCAGCTCCACGTCGGCGGCGAGGGCGGCGACGAGGGCGACCTTCTGGCGGTTGCCCTTGGAGTAGGTCCGGGTCTTCTTCTTGGGATCGAGCTCGAACCGCTCGATCAACCCGTTCCGGCGCTCGTCGTCGAGTCCGCCGCGCAGCCGGCCGAGCACGTCGATGGCCTCGCCTCCGGTGAGGTTGGGCCACAGCTCCACATCGCCAGGCACGTACGCCAGCCGCCGGTGTAACGCGACGGCGTCGGCCCAGGGGTCGCCGCCCAGCAGCCTGGCGCTGCCGGAGGTGGCTCGGATCAGGCCCAGCAGGATGCGGATGGTGGTGCTCTTCCCCGCCCCGTTCGGGCCGAGAAAGCCATGCACCTCTCCGGTGCCCACGGTGAGGTCGAGCCCGTCGAGGGCCCGTGTGGGCCCGTAGGCCTTGACGAGCCCGGAAATGGCGATAGCAGGGGTCATGGGGTTTCTCCGTTGGCGGGTCTCGTTGGGTGCGGCGAGGAGGCGACCCTCGACCTCCTCGACGGCGAAGGCGGCTGCGGGTGTCAGGTGAGCCGGCCGGTCGTCTGCGGGCGTCAGGTGAGCCGGCCGGTCACCGTCGCGTCGAATTCGCGGTCGGAGAGGGACCTGTTGAGGTTGAGGAGTGCCTCGGCCTGCCAGCCCACGACGTAGCGGGTCTCCGGCCGGTCCGACTCCACGGCCTGTCGGATCGTCGTCGCGACCACCTCGGGGTCCGAGGCCGGGTTGTCCACCTCCGTTCGCGGCTCGGCCGCGTGTGCCATGGCCTCGGCCATCTGCCGGTAGGCGCCGCTCCCGGAGATCTCCCGCAGTTGCCGCGCGGTCCCGGCCTCGAAGCCGGTCTTGATGATGCCCGGCTGGACGACGACGACGTCGATGCCGAACTGTCCGACCTCCATGCGCAGGGTGTCGGAGAAGGCCTCCAGGGCGTGCTTGGAGGCGTAGTACCAGGCGCCGAGCGGCAGGGCGATCTCGCCGCCGACCGAGGAGACGTTGACGATCGTGCCCGAGCCCCGCGCCCGCATGTGCGGGAGGACGAGCTGGGTCAGCCGGGCCGGCCCGAACATGTTGACCTCGAACTCGTCTCGCGCCATCGCCAACGGCGTGTCCTCGACCGCGCCGTGGACGACGGCTCCCGCGTTGTTGACCAGGACGTCGATCCGCTCATGCGCGTCCAGGACGGTACGGACAGCCCGCTGGAGGTCTTCTTCCTTGGTCACGTCCATCGGCAGGGCGTGACCGCCCGCTTCGCGGATCGCCGCCATCTGGTGCACCCGGCGCGCCCCGCCGTACACGATGTGGCCGCCGCGCAGGAGTTCGAGTGCGGTGGCGTGGCCGATGCCGGATGAGGCGCCGGTTACGAGGCATATCTTGGCAGCCATATCGGTCCCCTCCACGTGAACGGTCATCGTTCACATATGAGGAAAGCTACGGATGCGTTTACGGATGCGGCAAGTTGCGAATGGCGTTGTCGCAGGTCGGAACGGCACAATTGGCGAAACGACAGTGCTGGCAAATGCAACAACTCCGTGCTGTGTGTCGCAATCAATCAGGCCCGGCCGCATACTTGGGCGTGCGCGACAAGCGGGAGGGCGTATGCCAGGAGGCCACCTCACGTACGAGGACCGTCGCAAGATCGCTGAGGGGCTGGTGGAAGGGCTCACCTACGCGGAGATCGCCCGTCGCCTGGGACGGCCGAGATCGACCATCGGCCGCGAGATCGCCCGCAACGGCGGCCCGCACGGCTACCGTGCGGCTCGGGCCCAGCAGGCGACCGGGCGGCGGGCCCACCGCCGGCCGCACTCGCCGCTGAGTACGCCGACCACCGCGCATCCCAGCGGGCGTGACCCCCAGGCCGTAGAGGAATTCGAGCGGAAGCTCGCCACGGTGATGTCAGGGATCCCGCCGATGGCGGCCAAGGTGATGGTCTGCCTGTTCACCAGCGACAGCGGCGACATGACCGTCGTCGACCTGGTCGAGCGGCTCCGGGTCAGCCCCGCGTCGATCTCCAAGGGCATCGGCTGGCTAGAGGAAGTGGGGCTGGTCAAACGCGAGCGTGACAACCGGCGTGACCGGTACAGCATCGATGTCGATGTCTGGTATCGGGCCTGGCTGGTGGGCATCCGGTCGATGACGCTGTGGGCCGACACCGTCCAGGAGGGCGTCGGCGTGCTCGGCGCCCAGACCCCGGCCGGCTCCCGGCTCCTGACGGCAAGCCGGTTCTTCCAGGTCCTCAGCAATGACATGGCCCAGGCGGCCGAACATTACCGGCAGATCTTCGCCGGCACCGGGGACGTCACGCACTGAACCGCCCAGCGTCAGGCCGCGGATCGGCGTACGTCGAGGTGCGCGTGCGTGAGTTGCACGATCACCGGCATGTCCGAGACGACCACCACCGAGTAAGGGGTGCTGGGGGACAGGGCCTCGGCAGCCGCCAGGTCGTCCAGGCTCAGGTCGCTGGTGCGCTGCGCGGGCACGGTCGCGCGGTACGGGCCGAGCGGCTCCTCGCCCGTAGCGCAGAACGTGAGCTCGACGTGGGCGTTCTTGGGGCTGACGTTGAACAGGCAGAGCCGGTCGCCCTTGACGCACCCGTCGGTGATGGCCATCTTCCAGTTTCCCACCAATGTGCTCATACGCGACTCCCGTCCTTTCCTACGACAGTCGTCCAGCTACCCCGACAAGAGCGGATATATCGGATTAAAAGCAGGTGACCACCCTCAGGGAGCATCCGTGAGCGTATTGTCGGAGATCACCGGCGGTGTGAAGATCGGGGAATGGCCCCTTCAAAAGCCGTTCTCTCCGCGCTCGCCGTCGCCACTTCCGCCCTGCTGATCAGCGGAAACGCCGAGGCGGCAGCGGATGTGCCATTACCCTCGGCGATCTTCCGCGCCACGCACAACAGCTACTCGGGCAATGTCACCGGCGCCAAGAACTCGATCGCCTACCAACTCGACCACGGCATTCGCTTCCTCGAACTCGACATCCACGACAACGGTTACGCCACCTCGCACGACTACTCCATCGGCCACGACTCTCCCGGCAGCCAGGTCGACCACACCGGAAACCCCGCCTCGAACCTCCTGCGCGACTGGCTCGGCGTGATCAACACCTGGTCCGCGCAGCACCCCACCGCCGCACCGATCGTCGTCGCGCTCGACATCAAGGACGACCTGACCGACAACCCCTCCTACGCCGCCGGCAACCTGGCCGCGCTCAACCAGGAGCTCACCTCTGTCTTCGGCTCGAGGCTGCTCTGGGCCAAGGACTACCCGGCGAGCCCGCCGTCGGTGGACACGCTGCGCGGCCGGGTGCTCCCGGTGATCTCCGGCGACGGCACGACCCGAGCCCAGTACAAGCGCGATGTCGGCTACCACCCGGCCGTCGCGATCAACGGCCGCGGCCAGGTCGTCGAGGTGCACGACTCGGGCGCGGGCGCGCTCTGGTACTGGAGCGGCACGTACGGCGCCGACGGCCGCGTGACCTGGCTACGCCACGGCAAGTACGACAGCGGCGTCACACCGTCCGTCGCCCTGAACGACAACGGCGACCTGGTCGAGGTCCACCAGTCCCAGACCGCGACCACCCTGTGGTACCGCGTCGGCCGCCTCGACGCCGACGGCGAGATCACCTGGTCGGCCAGCCACCAGTACGACAACGGCGTCCTGCCGACGGTCAGGTTCACCGACGCGGCGGGCACCCAGCTACGCGAGATCCACCGCAGCCAGAGCAACAGCCAGAACTGGGACTGGGACGGCGTGCTCAACGCCTCCGCCGCGACGGTCTCCTGGAGCGGCAACGCCAAGACCTCCGACGCCCGCTACGACGCGACCACCTCGACCAGCGGCTCGTCGCGCGTGCACGTGTGGACCGGCGCCGACGGCCCGACCCCGGCCCAGACCCTGCGCCTGGACACCGACAGGGTCGCCGGCGAGCGCATCCGCTACCAGCAGACCGCCTTCGACGAGTTCCAGAAGGGCGACAGCGCGGAGCTCCAGCAGGGCGCGCTGTTCTACGCGGCGACCGCCGGCGAGTCCTCGTTCATCACCGCGGCACGGCAGGCGGGACGGCTCGTACGCGGCTGGGACTTCGACTCCGAAGACGACGCCACCGACCCGCCGGCCAACTATCCGGCGTCCAACCACCCGTACGACACCTGGTACCAGAACCTCCTCACCCGCTCCGGCGCCGTCGAGTAGTCAAGCGGAATTCGCCCGCGCGGCCTCGCACCGCGTTCGGTGAAGCAGGGCCGAGACGTGGTCGCGCACCAGATCATGGAAGCGGTAGCGGCAGGGTGCGGGTTCCTGCAAGAGGTGGACGTCCAGCAGCTGGTCGAGCTGCCGCCTCGCCCGCACCACTGTCGTGTGCTGCACGGCCGCGACCTCGTCGACGCCGAACTCGGTGCCGGCCTGCGACCCCAGCAGCCGGTACACACGTCGCTGGTCCTCGGAGAGCCGCTGATAGGACAGATCCAGGGCGGCGGTGACGCTGTGCCGCCCGGTGGTCAGCTCGGACAGCCGATCATCGTTCAACCGGTCGAGCAGATGCCGTACGCCCCAGGTCGGATGCGCCTGCAGCCGGACGGCGGCGATGCGGATGGCGAGCGGGAGCTGCCCGCACCGCTCCACGGTCTCCGTCAGCACCCCCGCCGGCGCGTCCACGACATGCTCCCGCCCGGCCGTACGGGTGAACAGGGCGACCGCCTCCTCCATCGGCAGGACGTCCAGCGACAAGGTGCGCGTGTCGTCCAGGCCGATCAGCCGGCGGCGGCTGGTGACGATCACCAGGCAGCCCGGTCCGGCGGGCAGCAGCGGGCGGACCTGGTCCTCGTCGGCGGCATTGTCCAGCACGATCAGGACTTCGCGGTCGGCCACGACACTGCGATACAGCGCCGCGCGGTCATCGATATGCCCAGGAACGCGGTCATCAGGGATGCCGAGTGCGCGGAGCATGCGGGCGAGCGCGTCACGCGGATCGACGGGTGTCATTTCCCGGGTATGGCCGTGGAGGTTCACGAACAGCTGGCCGTCGGAAAACCGGGAGCTGAGCAGGTGGGCGGCATGAACGGCCAGCGCCGTCTTTCCGACTCCGGCCATGCCGTCAATGGCGACGACCGTCGCCGTGTTCGTATTCTGGTAATCCGACAAAGCCGTCAGTTCACGCTTTCGGCCAACAAACGCCGCAACATCCGCTGGTAGCTGTCGCGGAACGGTCACCGCTGGACAGGTCTCTTCCAGATCAACGTGTTCGGGGGAAGCCGCCGGGCCGCGAGCGACGGCGGCCAGCATCGCGCGCTCTTCGCCGTCCAGCTCCAGCGCCTCCGCCAGCAGCAGGATCGACGTGATGCGCGGCTGCCGCAGCACGTTGTGCTCCAACCGGCGGACGGTCCGAACGTTGAGGCCGGTACGTTGGGCCAGTTGCTCCTGAGTCAGCAGCGCGCGCCCCCGCCATCCCCGCAGGAGCGCTCCCAAAGACAACTCGGCCTCGTGACACCGTATGACTTCCGTCGGTAGGGAAGTGGTCAACCGAACGTGGTCACCGTTCATTGATTTGTGCTCCTATCCAGGGAGCCGCCCCGTTTTTTATCGCCGTCCCTGGCCGGCGAGATCCCCACGTACATCGAAAGCGCTTTCCCGCTGTTCACGCCACCCTTGGACGAAAGCGAACGGAATCAGACGACCTTGAGACGGACGAGACGATCGCGACCTGCGGTCATCTCTTGGGCTCGGCGCGACCGATGCCTTGGCGGTTTCAATGGAATTGATGAGCATCGCCGGAATTAGCCAGAATGAAGGCCATGAGTGACGGGGACGAGGGCGGCAACCGCCGATCGCAGGCCCAGGCGCCGTCGCCGTCCGACGACGGGGGTGAGGTGTGCCCCTACCAAGGACTTGTGCCGTTCGAGAGGGAGAAGACCGAGTTCTTCTTCGGCCGCGCACGGGCGACCCACAGCCTCGTCGAACGTCTGGGCGCGCGCCTGGCCGGACACGGGACCGTCCTGCTGGTCTCGGGTGCCTCGGGTGTGGGCAAGTCGTCGCTGTTGCGGGCGGGGCTGCTGCCGGCGCTGGCCCAGGAGATGCTGCCGGTCGCCGGCTCCAGGCAGTGGCCGCGCCTGCTCATCACGCCGACCTCGACACCGCTGCGGGCACTCGCCGAAGAGTGGGCGAAGACGTTCGGCGAGCACGTCGAGACGGTGTACGAGCGGCTGCGAGACGATCCAGGACGGATGGCGCCTCTCCCGGCGGACGGCCGTCTCATACTCGTGGTCGATCAGTTCGAGGAACTGTTCACTCTGGTGAGCGACGAGCAGGAGCGCCAGGCGTTCGTCGGGGCGCTGCACGCCCTGGCCGAAGGCCCGCGGGGCGCCGGAGTGATCGTCGGGGTACGCGCGGACTACTGGGACCGCTGCGCGGCCTATCCGCAGTTGGCCGAGGCCATCCAGGACGGCCAGGTCATCGTCGAGCCGATGTCGGAGTCCGACCTCCGGTTGGCCATCACCGGCCCCGCGGCCGCGGTGAGCCTGGAGATCGAGCCCGGTCTGGTGGAGACCATCCTGGGCGAGTTACGCGTCGACCAGGCCACCGGGGGCGGCTACGAGGCCGGCGCCCTCCCCCTGCTTTCGCAGGCTCTGCGCAACACCTGGGAGAGACGTGAGCACGGCCGGCTGACCGTCCGGGGGTACGAGGAGTCCGGCCGGGTCCGCGACTCCGTGCGGCGTACGGCCGACGAGATCCTCGAACGGTTGTCGGCGGAGGACCGCAAGACCGCGCTCAGAGTCTTCCGGCGCATGACCTTGATCACCGCGGGCGGCCGGGTGGCCCGGCGCAGGGCCACGCTGGCCGAGATCCACGCCGCCGCGTCGGCGCTGTCGGCGGATCGGCGCGGCCAGGTGGCGGCGCTGCTGTCCGCGTTCGCCGACCAGCGCCTGGTCACGCTGCACGAGGACGCCGTCGAGATCGCCCATGACGCGCTGCTGATCGCCTGGCCGACCCTGTGCCAATGGCTGGAGCCCGACTTCACCGCACAGACGGTGTACAGCAGCCTCATCGACGACGCCGCCCAATGGGCCGAACACCACCGCGACCCCGCCTTTCTCTACCGGGGCGCCCGGCTGCTGGCGGTTCAGGACAGCCGGCACCGCTGGGACCGCGACCCTGACAGCTTTCCGCCACCCGGCCCGACCGCCGAGCGCTTCGTCGCGGCATCGACGCGGGCGGTGCGACGGACCGGCCGCCGCCGCCGACTGGTCATGGCCGGTCTCGCGGTGCTGTCGGTCCTCGCTGTCATCGCGGCCGGCGCCGCCGTCAACGCCGCGAACGAGGCCGATCGGCAACGCGGGGCGGCGACCTCCCGCCAAGTGGCGGCGCAGAGCGAGATCACCGGCGACGTGCCCCTGTCCTCGCTGCTGGCCGTGGCGGCGTGGCGGATCGCCGATACCGACGAGGCCCGCAACCGCTTGCTGGTCGCGGCGACGCGTACCGGCCGGGGGACCCTCACCGGGCACACGAGAGGGGTTACGGACCTGGCGTTCAGCCCCGACGGCTCGTTCGTCGTGACAGGAAGCGACGACGGCACCGCGCGGGTCTGGGACATAGCGTCGCGGCGGCAGCTCGGCGCCCCGATCACCCGTCCGTTGTACGAGTGCTCAGACGTCAAGCTGGCCCTGAGCCCCGACGGCCGTACGCTGGCCACGTCGTGTCTCGACACCGTCCGGTTCTATGACGTGGCCACCCGTCGCGACCTGGGCGCTCCGCTGGATCACGAGGAGGTCGTGTCGGCGCTCGCGTACAACCCGGACGGGAAGACGCTCGTGACCGGAGACTTCAGAGGCGTCGTCCGGCAGTGGGACGCGACCACGCACCGTCCGTACGGGACTCCCTTGGGCCGCGCCGACCACGGACCGGACCTCTCGTCCATCATCAGGGCGGTGGCGTTCAGCCCGGACGGAAAGACGCTGGCCGTCGCGAGCAAGAAGACCGCGCAGCTCTGGGACACCGCCACGTCCCGCCGGCTCGGCGCGCCGCTCGCCGGGCACACCGACGCCATCACCAATCTCTCCCTCAGCCCGGACGGCACTACCCTCGGGACCGTGAGCTGGGACCACACCGCCCGGCTGTGGAACGTGGCCACGCGGAAGCAGACAGGCCTGCTCAGGGACCGCAATACCGGTTTCAACGCGATCGCCTTCAGCCCGGACGGCACCCGGATCGCCACCGCCGGAGCCACCGGCCGCACCGTCCTGTGGGACACGGTCAGCCGCCAGCAGCTGACCGCGCTCGCCGACAATGGCAGCGGTGTCGAGCGCGTGGCGTTCAGCCCGGACGGGAAGATGCTCGCCGCCGCCAGCGCCGACGGCGTGGTACGGCTGGCCGACCCCCAGATCCATCTGCAGGTCGGGACCTCGATGCCCGCGCAGGCCGCCGTCGCGCTGAGCCCCGACGGACGGATCCTGGCCACCGGCGTGGCCGACGAGATGGACCCCGCGATCCAGCTGTGGGACGTGGCCACCCAGCAGCGCCTCGGCCCGCCGCTGCGTCCCCAGGGCGCGCGCCGTTCCGTGTCCATGGTCGCATTCACCCCCGACGGGCGGACGCTCCTGACGTCCAGCTCGGACGGCCTGCGGCTCTGGGACGTCGCGAGCCGCCGCGAGATCGCCCATGAGGCGACGCTCAAGGGCGTGGCCAAACTCAGCCCCGACGCCAGGTACGTCGCCGTCCAGCAGGACAAGGCCATCGCGTTCTGGGACGTCGCACGCCGCCGGGAGACCGGGCCGCGCATCAGCGTCCCCGGGCACACCGACCTCGTCACGGCGATGGCGATCAGCCCCGACGGCTCGACCCTGGCGATCACGGGCTACGACAACCAAGTGCGGCTCTTCGATGTGGCCACCCGCCGCCCGATCGAGGGCTCTCCGCCCCCGGCCAACGGCGGGTTCATCAACGACCTGGCGTTCAGTCCCGACGGGAAGACGCTGGCACTCACGGCCGCCGACTCCAGCGTCCGGTTCTGGGACGTGGTGCGTCACCGTACGCTCGGCATCGCCCTGATCGCCGAGGACGGCGCGATCAACACCTTCGCTTTCAGCCCGGACGGACAGGTCCTCGCCACCGGCTCCGGCGACTCGGTGCGGCTGTGGGACGTGCGGAGCCACCGGCAGCTCAGCACCCCCTTGATCGGCCACACCCGCGCCGTGACCGCGATCGCCTACGGCCGGGACGGGACGGCCATCGCCACGGTGGCCGGTGACGGGACCGCGCGGCTGTGGAACGTCCGCCTGCCCGCCGACCCGGTGGCCGCGGCATGCGCCAACGCGGGCCGCTCCCTCACCCGCGACGAATGGGAGAGCTACGTACACGGGGAGGCGTACCGGCAGACGTGTCCATGACCCAGGGAATCCCACGGGAATCCCTTACCGGAGTCCACCACGGAGAGAGAGCGAGCATGTTCCTGCGAGGTTTCCGGCGACGGACGGGCAGGCCCGTCCCGGAACTGGCCGCGTTGTTCCGCTCGATCGTCGCGGAAGGCCGGGACTTCCATCCGATGGCGTCCGACTTCCTGGAGCACTTCATGGACGGCGCCGGTGCCTCCAGGACGATGTCCCTGCGCTGGCTGCGCTCGTTCAAAGTGATCAAGAAGGCCGAGCAGAAGAACCAGCACCGGTTCGAGCGGCAGCTGGTACGGGAGGCGAAAGGGTTGCGCGACGGCGCCTCGTCCTGGCTGCACGATTACTGGGACGCCCGGATCAACGCCTTCATCGGCACGGAGCTCTTCTACGTCAGCCGGATGAGCCTGCTGCGCTCGCAGGGCTCGTTCGTGCTGACCCGGGCCGGGGTGGAGGTGCGGATGTCGGGCACGGTACGCCACCACTGGTTCGATCCCTATGACTGGGACCGCGGCCGATGGGTCTACATCCCCCGGCACGGGTTCGTGCCCATCGCGGTCGGCCGGGAGCTGGTGGAGTCCGATGAGGCGCGCGACTTCCTGATGGAGTCACGTCATGTCCAGACGCTGGCGGGCACCTACCTGGACGGCCGATGGCCCCGGCGGGGCAGGACGAGGTTCGCATGGTCGCTGGTGAGGACGAAGCACTGATGGCCGCCGAGCACCCCCGTCCCCCCGATCCCACCGAGGCCGGCAGCGCCGCGGACTTCGTACGGTCGCTGGTCCGGCTCAAACGGTGGGCGGGCGAGCCGTCGCTGAGCAGGCTGCGCACTCTCGGCGGCCAGACGGTGACCTCGGACGGAGCCACGATCGACGCGCTGCCCAAAAGCACGACCTCGTATGTTCTCCGGCAGACCGACCGGCTGCCGCGGTGGGACTTCGTCAAGGCGTTCGTCACCGCCTGCTTCCGTTACCGCGACTATCCGGCCGAGCTGATCCCCGGCGAGCTCGAACGCTGGCGGGTGGCCAGGACCGCCTTGGCCGGGCCGCTCCCTCGCACACCGCCCGCCTCGGACGTCGAGCGGCGGACGTCCTCGACGATCGAACCTTCGGCGGCGGACCAAGCGGCGTCCACGGCGATCGCGGCCGAGATGCTCGCGGCGGAGGCGTTCGCGATGGTCGCGGCGGAGGCGGTCGCGGCGGTCGCGGTGGGCGGCGTGGTCGGGATCGCGGAGACCGACGCGGAGGCCACCGGTCGTCCCGGGCGCGACCCCGCCGCCGAGCTCCTGGCGCGGCGAGTGGCCCGGGAGGAGGACCGGGCACGTAAGGGGCTGCTCGGCGGCTACACCATCGCGCCGGTCTCCTTCGGACCGTACGAGGACCCGATCCGCCTGGAGGACGGCGGCGGCGAGATGAAGGACGGCCCGCAGTCGATCGGCCGCTTCTTCAGCGGCCTGCGGCCGCGGCGGCTGCTGATCGTGGGCGAATCGGGCGCGGGCAAGACGGTGCTCGCCATAGAGCTGGTGCTGCAACTGCTGGAACCCTTCCTGACCGGCGGCGAACAGCCCGGTCACCCCCAGATGGTCCCGGTACGCCTGGACGCCGCCCGATGGACCTTGGGCAGCCCGTTCGAACCCTGGCTGGCCGAACAGCTGGTGCGGGACTTCGGCCTCGCGGCCAAGGACGCGGAGCGGCTGGTACGAGACCGCCAGGTGCTGCCGGTGCTGGACGGGCTCGACGAGCTCGACCCCGAGCCGTCCATGGGGCCGCCCCGCCGGGCGATCGGCCTGCTGACCGAGCTCAACCGCTACAGCGACCTTTCCGGCCGGCGGCCGGGGGCGGTCGTCGTGACCTGCCGGGCCACCCGCCACACCGAGCTGTCCCTGGTCCGCGCCGGGCTCGACAACGCCACCCGGATCCACCTGTACGACCTGACCATCGAGCAGATCAACGCCTACGTGCGCACCCGCTGGCCGGACGGCCATCCCTGCGACATCCACCGCGACGGCCTCCACGCCGCGCTGTCCGGACCATCCGGGACGGCCGTGCACGCCGCCCTGGCCACTCCATGGCGCCTGTTGCTGACCGTGACCGCGGTGGAGTCCGGCGCCGACCCGGACGACCTGCTCCGCGTCGACCAGAACCCCGACTCGCGGGCGGCGGCGGGGCGGATCGCCCGCAGGCTGCTCGGCGCGTACGTCCCGGCGGCGACCGCACTGGCCCCACGCGCCGCCCACGGCACCCCGTACCGTCCTGAACAGGTGCGGTCCTGGCTGGAGAACCTGGCCGCCCACCTGCGGTGGCAGGCTGTCCGGACCACCGAGACGGATCGGCCGCCGCCCGGTCTGACGCCGATCGACATCGTTCCGCACCTGCTGTGGCCGATCGGCGGCCGGCGCCGGGTACGGGCGGTGCACTGCCTGTGCTGTGTGGTCTTCGCCGTCATCGCCATGCTGGCGTTCTGGGCGGGGTCGGCGGTCGAGCGTTCCGGTGACCCGCGCGACTGGCTCGGAGAGGGGCTCACCCTGTCGCTCATGGCGGGCTGGGTGGTCATCGCCACCGGCCTGTCGATGTCGCAGTGGCCGACCGCCGCCGGTGGGCGGGCCAATGTACCCCGTCGGCGACGCGTGATCGGCGGTCTGTTGGGCGCCCTGGCGGGCGGCCCGGTCGGCGCGCTCTGCGGTCTGACCGGGCTCGTGCTGACCGAAGGCAGGGTCTTCGGTCCCGTCTTCGCCATCGCCGCGGGGGCGGCTGGAGGCGCGGTGTTCGGCGCGGTCATCGGACTGACCGCCGCCGCCCGGCAGGGCGAGCGCATGACCATATCCGAGGCGATCCGCGCCGAGCCGGTCACCCTGCTGGGCTTCGGACTGTGCGGCGCGCTGACCGGCCTGCCGCCGCTGCGCCTGGCCGGCGCCGGCCCGGTGGCACTGACCGCGGAGATCATCGGGGCTTTCGCGCTGGCCTTCGCGCTCGGGGTGCTCTTCAAGATCACTACTGGTGGCTGGAGTGAGGACGCGGAGCTGGCCCACCCCCGAGAGGCCCTCCATCGCAACCCGATGATCGGAGTGGCCTTCGGGCTCACCGGCGGCGTCGCGGCCTTCCTCGTGTTCGTCATGAACCAGGGCGTCGTCCAGTCGCTGGCCTGCGCGCTCATCGGCGGGGTGACCTTCGGCCTCGCCTTCGGCGCGGTCGCCTGGTCCCGTACCATGATCGGGTTGATCATCGCGGCCGCGCGCGGGGTGCTTCCGTTGCGGCTGTGGACCTTCCTCGACTGGGCCTGCGAGGCGCGACTGCTGCGCGTCAGCGGCGCCACCTACCAATTCCGGCACCGCGAACTCCAAGACTTCCTGACCCCGCCCGAGCCCGACTGACCCGTCCGAGCCCGACTGACCCGAGCCTGACTGACCCGAGCCTGACTGACCCGAGCCCGACTGACCCGTCCGAGGCCGGCGCGACGTAGGGTCCAGGACAGCAGCCACTTCACGGCCGACCGCGTCGGTCCTGGCGGAGATGGGAGCCTTCATGACCGTCACTCCGGCGCAGCTGCGCGCCCTCGCGAGTCGCGCCGAGGCGCTCACCGCGGAGGTGCGCGCGCTCTGCGGCACCGCCTTGAACGGATCGCCGGAACGCGAGCACCTCGCTGGGGCGTGGCAGGCCGCGGACTGGCTGGCCCGAGGCGCCGAGGATCTCCAGCAGGCGGCCGCGGACCTGGCCAGGCTCGCGGACCAGCCATGCGGCCTGCCGTGGGGCGTCTGCCCCGAGCACGGCAACACCCTGTCCGCCAGTGGCGGTGTCTCCACCTGCCGGGTGTGCCGTCGCGCCTGGACCGGCGACCTGCTCGGCCAGCCGTGCCGGGAGCCGCGGACGTGGAAGGTGATCGACCGGGCCGGGACGGAGACGCGGATGTGCGACGGGCACGTTCTCGGCGCCCGCGCCGCCGCCGCGGGCGCCACCTTCATCCGCCTCGACGAAGCGGGCGCGCAGATGTGACCTCGCTAGTGCCGGGCTCGTGGATTGACCCGGCAATTGGTGTGGAGATACTGGGCGGCTCCATTCTCGAAGTCGTAGATCGCGACTGTCTGGGTGTCTTCGAGGGGATCGGTGGAAGGCATCAAGAAGTGCGTGTCACTTACCGGGAGCAGTTCGTAGGTGATGCGTTCTGGTTTGCCGAGGAAGCCCGCGTGCATGGGGTCCAGGACGAAGGTGAGGGAGAGCTTTCCGTCTTCGGCCGCCACCTCGTAATGGGTGCCGAGCCGCCCGTACGTGCCCTCGTACCTGGACAGGTCGAGGTTCCGAGAAGGGTCGGGTTTCGGCAGGTCCGGGATGGTGACCGCGCCGAGCTCGGCCAGGACGACGTTGAGCACCTTCTTGTAGAAGCCGTCTCGCGGTCCCGCGTTCGCCAGCATCGAGATGGCGATATTCGAATCCGGGAGAATCCGCAGCCGGGCGCTCTGGCCGATGGTGCTGCCGTCGTGGGCGTAGACCGTCTCGCCGTGCCAGTCGCACACGATGAGCCCGAGAGCCCACTCCGGGCCGTACATGTACGGGTCGGGAATGGGGACGCGAGAGTCCATCATCTCGCGGATGATCTCGGGTGCGACGATGCGCGTGCCGTTCGGCGCCTTTCCCTCGTTGAGGAAGACGTGCGCCATCGTGAGCACTTCCCGGGCCGTCGAGTTCACGTTGCCGCCGGGTCCGAAGGAACGCGGCAGACGAGCCACTGGTGAAACGATGGGGCCCTCGTCAACGGACCGGATGATGTGGCCCGTCGCGGCCCGGCTCGGGTCCACCTGCTCGTGCCAGCTGGTCGTGGAGGTCAATCCCAGAGGATCGAAGAGACGGTCCTTCATGATGTCGTCCCACGTCTTCCCGTCGACCACCTCCATGATGCGGGCGAGGATCGCGTAACCCAGGGCCGCGCTGTAGCCATGGGTATATCCGAGGGGATGAACCTGGGGCGCGCCGGCGATGTTCGCGACCATGCGCTCATATACGTCGTCGTCCTCGCCGGGGTCGCCGTAGTCCTCCTCGATGCCGTTCGTGTGGTTCAGGAGGTGGCGGGGCGTGACTTTCGCGCTCACCTCCGGGTCGGCGACCCGGAAATCGCGAAGGTACGTCCGCACCGGCTCGTCCAGGCCGACTTTTCCCTCATCGACGAGCCGCATGAAGGCGAGGGCGGTCCATGTCTTGGACAGGGAGCCGCACTGGTAAATGGTGTCGGTCGTCGCGGGTTCCGGCGTTGACACCTCCTTGACCCCCAGGGCGAAGTCGGTGATCTCCCCGTCCTGGAGGATGCCGATCGCGGCGCTCGGGACCTGGTATTCGGCGAGGAGCTCGGCCGTACGGGCCTTGATCCGCGTTATGTCCAGCCCTTTCGTCATGGGGGCCTACTTCGGGAGGCCGACCGCGTTGGCGGTGTCGGCCTCGAAGTATTCGGTGGTGGCGAAGGGGCCGGCGTACTCCTCGAAGAAGCCCTCAACGCCGTCGATCGAGTCGTGCACGATGACGTTCACCGCCTTGGTCCCGTCGGTGCTCGACACCGCCAGGGTCCACTTCGCCCCCTTGGGCAGCTTGCCGTGCGCCTTCTTCAGTGAGCCCCAGAACCTGTCCTCGTCGGAGATCGTGGAAACCGCCATCACATGCATCCTCATTGTCCTCTCCCTGAACGTTTCCGAATGAGCAAAGGCTACGTTGCATTTGATTTTATGGCAACGACAGATAGGGCTATTAATGCAATTGACCTGCGCATTTATCTAACAATCGTTGCAACAGCCTTGCGGGGAAATGCAATATGGACCCGGCTGGCCGTTGCAATGTCCTGTCGCTGAACGCCACACTGGACCCCTGCGGACCGTTCGCGACAGGAGAGGCGCCGATGCCCGGAGGCAGGCTGACCCATCAGGACCGCCGGCGGATCGCGACCTGGCTGTCCGAAGGGCTGGGCTACGCCGAGATCGCCAGGCGGCTCGGCAGGCCGACCTCCACGATCAGCCGCGAGGTGGCGCGCAACGCCACGTCCGGCGACTACCTGCCGGACCGCGCCCAGCAGGTCGCCGCACGGCGTGCCCGCCGGGCCAGGCCGGCCCAGGCGGCGGAGCCGCCCGAGGGGCTGCCGACCGAGGCGGCGCGCGGCTTCGTGGACCAGTTCGCGTCCCTGCTGGCCGCGACCGGCGTGCCGCGGATGGCCGCCCGGGTGTTCGTCTGCCTGCTCACCTCCGACAGCGGGAGCCTGACGGCCGCCGAGCTCGTACGCCTGCTGCAGGTGAGCCCGGCGTCGGTGTCCAAGGCCATCGGCTACCTGGAGGCCATGGACCTGGTCGGGCGCGCACCGGATCCCGGCGGGCGCCGCGAGCGCTACGTGATCGACGACGACACCTGGCTACGGGCGTGGCGGACCGACACCGGAGCGCACGCCGAGATCGCGCGGACCGCGCAGCGCGGAATCGCGCTCTTCGGCGCCGACTCGCCCGCCGGGACCCGGCTGGGCCAGATGGGGCGGTTCTTCGACTGGCTCAGTGGCGAGATGAGCGGCAGCGGCCTGTCCGACACCGTCATGCGCGACGCGCTGACGGTGCTCGCCGCGCTGGCATACGCCGCTCGGCCGCTCACCGCGGACGAACTGGCCAGGTCGTTGGCCCTGCCCATGGAGCGGGTCGCTGACGCCCTGGCCGCGCTCGAAGAGCACCCGTCCGTCGCCGACCCGCTCGCGCTGCTGCGCACCCGGCCCGGCACGTACGCCATCACCACCAGATCGGACCGCCTGAGCCCAGCGCAACGCGAAGCGCTCGCGACCGGCTGAGCAAGCCCGTCATGCCACGCGCGGACCCGCGGCGGTGAGTGGCCAGGAGATCATCTTTACCGTGTCGCATCATCACTCTCCGTATCGGAAAACTACAGTGAGTGCTGGCTCTGGACCGGAAGATCATCGTCCAGCCTGATGAGAAGCCCTGTGCCCGTTCAGTCAGTCCCTTTCTCGAAAAGAGACCAGCATGCCGCGCATCAAGAAGACCGCTATGGCCGTTGCCGTGACCCTGACCTCCTGCGTCGGCGCGCTCGGCGCCTTCGCCGTCCCGGCACTGGCCGATCTCGGCGGCGCCTCCGGTCCGGGTGTCCGCGCCGCCGCCATCGTCAACGCCAACGGCTCCGTCGTCCGCTCCAAGGGCGTCACCGGGGTCCGCAAGATCGCCACCGGCCAGTACTGCATCCGGCTCGACGCCGACATCAACGCCGCCAACACCGTCCCGGTCGCCACCATCCAGTGGACGGGCTCGCCCTGGGACTCCAGCATCTTCGTCCGCCCCGACGGCACCATCGTCTGCGGGGACTACCGCGACATCTTCGTGGGTACCGGTAGCGCGGCCGGCGCCCGCGACACCGGCTTCCACGTGATCATCCCCTGACCGAAGCCGTCCTTGAGCGGCCGACCGGTTCGCCGCCCGGGCGAACCGGTCCGCGTGGCCTACTTACCGCGGGGCGGACACGGCGGTGATCTTGGCCGGGTTCATCATCCACAGCACCTGGTCGATGCCCTGCTCCGAGGCGTTGACCGTGAGGACCGCGAACACCTCTCCATCGCGGCTCAGCAGCGCGGCGCTCTGCCCGTTCGTGCTCGCGTACGCCACGTCGACCCCGACCCAGAAGCGGGTCGCGAACGCCCTGAGGTACTTCGCCACCCGCGACGCCCCCACCACGGGAAAGCGGGAGGCGCGCACGGCACCGCCGCCGTCGGAGTAGCTGGTCACGTCCAGGGCGAAAAGCTCTTCCAGCGCGGTCAGGTCGCCGGCGCGGGCGGCGGCGACGAAGGCCGTCAGCAGCCGGCGTTGTTCGGCCTTGGCCACCGGTGTACGTCGCTCGACCAGCACGTGCTTGCGCGCCCTGCTGACCAGCTGCCGTACGGCCGGCTCGTTGAGCTGGACGACGTCGGCGATCTGCCGATACGGATAGTCGAAGGCCTCCCGCAGCACGTACGCCGCCCGCTCGGTGGGCGTGAGCCGCTCCAGGAGCAGCAGCACCGCGAACTCCAGGGCCTCACCGCGCTCGGCGCCGAGGTGCGGATCCGCGCCGGTGTCGACGGGTTCGGGCAGCCACGGCCCGACGTAGGTCTCCCGGCGGGCCCGCGCGGACCGAGCGACATTGAGGGACAGCCGCGTGATCATCGTCGCCAGGAACGCGGGCGGATTGTCCACCGTGGCGCGGTCATAGTTCTGCCAGCGCAGCCAGACGTCCTGCACGAGATCCTCGGCTTCGGTGGCGCTGCCCAGCATCCGGTACGCGATCCCGAACAGGCGAGGCCGCACGCCGGCGAAGTCCATCGCGGCCTGCTCGAGATCCTCCGGACCGCCCGATTCGGTATCCGCCACTCCCATCGCCCCCGTTCGCACCGGGATGGCCCACGGTGGTGCTACTCGACCGTATCGTGCGATCCAGCCGTCCCGAGGAACCACCCCAGGCACAGCGTGGTAATCGAGTCCTTTGCCAGCAGGCGTGCGCGAGAAGAGACAGCACGGGGAAGAAGGGCCCTGGGCAAGACTCGCCGGGGCTGTCACAGGCTGAGAGGCTGCCCTGTCTTAGCTGGCGGACCGGCTGGCATAAGGGTGCCCCGGAGGGCAGGAAGGCACATCATGAAGATCGTGGTAATCGGCGGGACCGGCCTGATCGGCTCGAAGCTCGTGACGAAGCTGGGAGAGCACGGTCACGAGGCGGTGGCGGCCTCGCCGAACACCGGCGTCAACACGCTCACCGGCGAAGGGCTGGACGAGGTGCTGACCGACGCGTCCGTGGTGGTCGACGTGTCGAACTCGCCGTCGTTCGAGCGGGCCGCGGTGATGGAGTTCTTCGAGACCTCCACCCGCAACCTGCTCGCCGCGGAGGCGGCGGCCGGGGTCGGCCACCATGTCGCGCTGTCGGTCGTGGGCACCGAGCGGATGCCGGAGAACGGCTACTTCCGGGCGAAGATCGCCCAGGAGCAGCTGATCGAGAAGTCGTCGATCCCGTTCTCGATCGTGCACGCGACGCAGTTCTTCGAGTTCGTCCGCGGCATCGCCGACGAGGCCACGGACGGCGACCAGGTACGGATCGCGCCCGTGCTCTTCCAGCCCATGGCGGGCGAAGACGTGGCCGAGGCGATCGGCCGCGTCGCGGTGGGCTCGCCGCTGAACCGCCGGCTCGAGATCGCCGGGCCGGAGCAGTCGCGGATGGATGAGTTCTTCCGCGACGCCCTGGCCGCCTGGGGCGACCCGCGCACGGTGGTCACCGACCCGCACGCGCACTACTTCGGAACCGAACCGGGCGAGCGCACGCTGGTCCCCGCCGACGGCGCCAGCCTCGGCCGAATCCGCTACCGCGACTGGCTGAGCCAGAACACCTCTGGAAAGTAGCGCCTGCCCCAGATCCTCAGCAACGGGTAAGCCGTGTGCGGGACACACAACAGGAGACAGTCGCGGACCCCTTGCCGTATGTCTGGTAGGCCCGGCGCTCGATTCTGGCCTGGTCAGGCGTTACGGGCTCGATAAAGAGGCCCATTTCGCTATACGGCAATGTATGGGGAAATCATGACAGGAGCGAGAGAAGGCGCCGCGCGTCCGGGTGGGTGTCGAGAGTCATGACCTGATCCACCAGGCGCTCCCGGCCCGGTGCGAGGCCGTGGAACTTGGCGAGCAGTCGCTCGTCGGAGAGCGGGTTGGTGGGGGTACCGAGCGGATCGTTCACCCTGGCCCGCCGGACGGCACCCGAGGTCGTGGTGACGGTCAGGGTCGGCTCGTCGATGCCGCCCATCTCCGGGTCCACCTCCAGGTCGATGAGGTTCATGAGCGCGGCGGCCCGAGGGTCGCCTCGCCGTTCGGGGGCGTAGGCGGCCAGGTCGGCGTCGCCGTACAGGATTCTGGCCGCGATGCCGTACGGCAGGCTCAGCTGTGCGCGGGAGAGGGTGGTGACGTCGCGGCCGCCGCACATGCCGGCCACGAGCGGGCTCAGGCGTACGTTGATGCGGGCGATCTCGCCGGCGTGCAGGTCCAGGCCGCCGATCGCGTCGATGGCGGAGTGGGTGCTGCGGCAGGACGCGTACGGCTTGATGGAGCAGCGCGAGATCCGCCACACCGTGCCGAGGTCGCGGGTCAGCGCGCCGGGGTCGGCGTCGGTGCCCGCGTACGTCCGCAGGAAGCCGCCCCATACGTCGTCGAAGATCCGGCCGGGGCCGCTCGTGCCGGACGCGGCCAGCAGCGCGGCGGTCAGGCCGCCCTCGGCGGCGCGGCCCGCGTGCAGCCGCTTGCTCGCCGCGCCGTCGTGCACGAAGGCCCACAGGCCGCCGGAGAAGCTGGCCGCCAGCCCTAGCGCGTGGGCGGCCCGCTCGCTGTCCAGCTCCAGCAGCCGCGCGCTCGCCGCCGCCGCGCCGAACGTGCCGCAGGTGCCCGTCGAGTGCCAGCCGGCCTCGTTGTGCGCGGCGTAACCGCCACACGCCTCCAGCGCGCGGCGCGCCACGTCGTACCCCAGGACGATCGCCTCCAGCAGCTCGGCGCCGCTGACCGGACGGTCGGCGAGGCTGAGGCAGGCCAGCGCGGCGGGCACCACCACGGCCCCCGAATGATCGCAGCCGCCGGTGTCGTCGAGCTCGAGCGCGTGCGCGGCGACGCCGTTGAGCAGCGCCGCGTCGCGCGGCGCCACGGTCAGCCCGGTCCCCCAGACGGGTGCGGGTCCGGGCCCGGCCAGGCCGGGAGCGGGGGCGGCGGCCCCGGCCAGGGCGGCGCCCAGCGTGTCGAGGAGGTGCCGCTTGGCCCGCTCGACCACCTCGGGTGGCAGCGGCGGGGGCTTGGCGACGAGGTCGGCGAGCGGGAGAGCGGGCGGGAGGACGGGCGGGAGGACGGGCGGGAGGGGTGGTGTCACGAGGTCAGCTCCGCGAAGACGTCGGCGGGGTGGCCGGGTTCGTTGCCCGTACGGGTGGCGCGCCAGTGGTCGGCCACCTGGCTGCCGGTCGCGAACCACACGCCGGGCCGCTCACGCATGGCCGACAGCAGTGAGCGCAGGAGACCGATGCGGCCGGGCGTGCCGATCACCTCGGGCTGCAGGCGCAGCACGTAGCAGAGGCCGAAGCGGTGGTAGGCCTCGAACTCCTGGGTCCAGTTCTCCAGCACGGCGGCGTAGGGGGCGATGCGCGACTGCCCGGTGGGGAAGGGCGGGTCGAGGTTGAACATGAAGTAGGGGTGGTCCTCCAGCTCGTGGTGGAGCGGGATCTCCACCAGGCCGGCGGGGTGGAAGTACGGCAGGTCGTCGCCCCGCCACGAGGACGACCAGTCGATGCCGAGCGCGGGCAGCTCGGCCGCGAGCCCCGGCTTCCATTCGCCGATCGGCGTGCGGAAGCCGCGCGGCAGCGAGCCGGTCACCTCCGCCAGCGCGTCCTGGCCGCGTCTGATCGCGTCGAGCTGCCCGGTGAGGTCGAGCGGGTCGAAGTCCTCGTGCGCGTGGCCGTGGTTGGCGATCTCGTGGCCGGCCTGCCCTACCTCGCGGATCAGCCCCGCGTGCAGGCCGGGCACGAACCACGTCGCCGGCACCCCGTCCAGCGCGCCGAGCAGCCGCTCGACGCCGCGGGTCGCGCCGTACCGGCCGACGGACAGGGTCTTGACGCGGTCGCGGGTGCTCGGGTCGGCGGCCAGGATCGCCAGCTCGGCGTCGAGATCGACGGTGATCAGTACGGCGCAGCGCGCGTCATCCGGCCAGGTCATGCTGTTCCTTCCACCAGGTGGCCACGTCCACGCCGGTGGCGAACCAGACGTCGTCGTGCGCGCGCATGTGCTCGAACAGCCGCTCCAGCAGCAGGATCCGGCCCGGCTTGCCGGACACCTTGGGATGCCACAGCGTGCTCAGGCACAGCCCCTCCGCGTGGTAGCCGTCGAACTCGCGCTTGTAGTTGTCGAGCGTCGAGCCGTAGCCCGCGATGCGATCCAGCCCGGCCGGGTAGTCGGGGCGGCGGGTGTAGGCGAGATAGGCGTAGTCGTCCATGTCCCAGCGGACCGGGATCTCCACCAGCCCGCCCGGGTGCAGGTAGGGGCGGTCGTCGCCGCGCATCGAGCTGGAGTAGCGGAACCCCTCCTCGGCCAGGATCCGCGCGGTCACCGGCGACCAGTCACCCGACGGCGTACGGAAGCCGACCGCCTCGACGCCGAGTACGTCCTTGAATATGGCCTGGCCGCGGGTGAGGATCTCGCGCTGCTCGGCCTCGGTCTTGCCGTAGTACGGCTCGTGCCGGTAGCCGTGGTGCGCCATCTCGTGCCCGCGCTCCACGATCATCCGGCACCGCTCCGGCCAGGTCTCCACCACCCAGGCGGGCGTGTAGAAGGTGGCCGGCAGCTCGAAGGCGTCCAGCAGGTCGAGGATCCTGGGCAGCGCCCGCCACGGCCCGTACGAACCGAGCGTGAAGTATTCGGGCTTGGCCCAAATGCTGCCGTCCAGCATGGCCGCCCCCGTCGGCCCGTCGAGGTCGAAGGCCAGCGACACGCACGACTTCTTCTGGTACGGCCAGCGACTCACGCGGGCGAGCCGTTGAGGGTGACCTGCTTGATGGCGTTGTCCTTGAGACCCCACTTGTCGAGCAGCTGCTCGTAGGTGCCGTCCTTCTGCAGGGCGCCGAGTGCCTTGATGACCGCGTCGCGCAGGCGGGTGTCCTGCTTGCCGAATCCCATGCCCTGGTTGACCTCGGTGAACGGGTCGCCGACGACGTTGAACTTGCCGGGGTCCTGCTTGGCGATGTAGGGCAGGGTCTCGCTGCCCTGCACGGCGGCGTCGAGCCGGCCCTGGGTGAGCTGGGTACGCGCGTCCGCGGAGCCCTCCGTACCGACGACCTTGATCGGCTTACTGGCGCAGTTCTGCTCGCTCCACTTCTTGATCTCGTCAGGGAAGGACGTACGGCGGCTGGCGCCTACGGTCTTGCCGCACAGGTCCTTCGGATCGGCGACCTTGGTCGTGGAGAAGAACTGCGCGCCCGAGCTCATGTAGCCGACGAGGTCGAGCGTCTTGCGGCGCTCGGGCAGGTCGCTCATCCCCGAGAGGATCATGTCGATCCGCCCGGTGGTGACCGCGCTCTGCAACTGCTCGAAGGACGTCTCTTGCCACTTGAAGGTGACGCCGAGCTGCTTGCCGATGGCGTTGCCGAGGTCGATGTCGAAGCCGGTGAGCTGGTTGGTCGAGGGGTCCTTGAACTCCAGCGGCGGGTAGTTGGGCACGTTGCCGACCACCACGGTCTTGGACTCGGCGATCTTCGGCGGGAGCCCGCCGCTCGATTCGGCCTTGAGGTCCTTCGGCGCCTGCGCGGTGCAGGCGGTCGCGGCGACGGCGAGGCAGGCGAGGAGGAGGATGGGACGAGACCGATTGGGATAAGACAAGGTGAACTCCTAGAGAACCGCTGAGAGGAAGGTTTTCGTACGCTCGTGAGTGGGGTTGACCAGGACCTGGTCGGGGCTCCCGGTCTCGATGACGCGGCCGTCGTCCATGAACACGACCTGGTTCGCGACCTCTTTGGCGAACCCCAGCTCGTGGGTGACGACGACCATGGTCATGCCGGAGGCGGCCAGGTCGCGCATGACCGCCAGCACCTCGCCGACCAGCTCCGGGTCGAGTGCCGAGGTGGGCTCGTCGAACAGCATCAGCCGCGGCCGCATGGCCAGCGCGCGGGCGATCGCGACCCGCTGCTGCTGCCCGCCGGACAGGGTCGAGGGGTAGGCGCCGGCCTTGTCCTTCAGCCCCACCCGTTCCAGCAGCTCCAGCGCGCGGGTCCTGGCGGTGTCGCGCGATTCGCGCAGCACCCTGATCGGGCCCTCGACCACGTTCTCCAGCGCGGTCATGTGCGGGAACAGGTTGAAGCGCTGGAACACCATCCCGATCGGCCGCCGCTGCCGGGCGATCTGGGCGTCGCTGAGCTGGTGCAACTTCCCGTCGCGCTCCGTCCACCCGAGCAGCTCGCCATCGACCCAGGCGGCGCCCTCGTCGATCGTCTCCAGCTGGTTGACGCAGCGCAGGAACGTGCTCTTGCCCGAGCCGGACGGCCCGATGACGCACAGCACCTCGCCCGCGGCCACCTCCAGCGAGATGCCCTTGAGCACGTGGTGGGCGCCGAAACGCTTGTGGACGTCGACCGCCTTGATCATTTCCTCACCCCTCGGGAGAAGCGGCGCTCGACGACCAGCTGGCCCAGACTGAGGATGGTGACCACGATCAGGTACCAGAACGTCGCCACGAACAGCAGCTCCATGACGCGGTTGTTGGCGTAGTAGATGTTCTGGGCGCTGTGCAGCACCTCCTGGTACTGGATCGCGCTGGCCAGCGACGTGAGCTTCACCATGCTGATGAACTCGTTGCCGATCGGCGGCAGGATGACCCGCATGGCCTGCGGCAGCACGATCCTGCGCATCGTCTGGAAGCGCGTCATCCCGATCGCCTGCGCGGCCTCGGTCTGCCCCTGGTCGACCGAGAGGATGCCGCCGCGTACCACCTCGGAGGTGTAGGCGCCCTGGCAGATGCCCAGCCCGAGCAGCGCGGCGACGAACGGGGTCATCAGGTCGACCGTGCGCGCCTCGACGATGCCGGGGATGACGAAGTAGGGGAAGACCAGCGCCAGGTTGAACCAGAGGAACAGCTGCAGCAACTGCGGCGTGCCACGGAAGATCCACGTGTAGAGGGCCGAGACGGCGCGGGTGACGGGGTTCTGCGACATCCGCATCACCGCGAACAGCACGCCCAGCGCCACCCCGACGATCATGGCGAGCACGGCCATCACGATGGTGTTGACCACACCGGTCAGGATGGCCTCCGCGGTCAGGTACTGCCCGACCACGCTCCACTCGATCTGCCCGCCGGCGAACGAGACGACGATCGCCACGAGGGCGGCCACCACGAGGATCGCCGCCACATAGCGGCCGTAGTGCTTGCGCGCCACCCGGGGCAGGTGGGCGACATCTGTGGACATGGGGATCTCCTCAGGAGCGAGAGGTCAGAGCGGGTGACAGCACCCACAGGACTCGGGCGACCTCATCGCCGGGGTTGGTGAAGGTGTGGGGGGTGTCGCCGGGGAACAGGAACGAGTCGCCCTCGCACATCTCGACCCGCTCGCCCGCGGCCTCGATCGTGAACAGCCCCTTGAGGACGTGCACGAACTCGATGTCGACGGGAAGCGTGTACGGCTCGCGGCCCGACCCGCCGCCCGGCTCGATCTCGCTGAGCAGGACCAGCAGCCTGCTCTCGTCCTTCGGCGTCAGCTGGTACTCGGTCATGCCGCTGCCGCCGAACTCCAGCCTGGCCCGGCTCTCGAACCTGACCAGCCGCCCCGCCGAGCCGCCGAACAGGTCGCCCACGTCCAGGTCGAGCGCCTCGCACAGGCGCAGTAAGGAGGCGACCGAGATGGACACCTGGCCGCGCTCGAACCTGGACAGGAAGCCCTTGGTGAGCCTGGCCCGCTCGGCCACCTCGGTGAGGCTGAGCCGGCGCCGGCGCCGCAGTTCACGGGCCCGCGGGCCGAGCCCGGGCGAGTCCGGAATCGAGATCACGTCGCGGGGCCCTGGTAGTCGCGGGCCCAGGCGCGCTGCCGCGCCAGCACGTCGGTGAGGCGGTCGATCTGCTCGAGGACCCGGTCGGGGGAGGTGGCGCCGTAGCCGCCGCGCGCGGCGAGGGCCGCCTCGACGGTGAGGTGCGGGCGCACGTCCGGCGTCAGCCGCGCGTCCACCGCGGCCAGCTCCGCGTCCGACAGTTCGTGCAGGTCCAGGCCCTTGTCCTCGCACGTTCGCACGAGCACGCCGGTGATCTCGTGGGCCTCGCTGAACGGCACGCCGCGCCGCGAGAGCCAGTCGGCCGCCTCGGTGGCCAGTGTGAAGCCCTCGGTCGCCTGCCTGCGCAGCTCGTCGACGTTCACCGACAGCGTGCGCACCAGTCCGGCCATGGCGGGCAGCACGATCACCAGGGTGTCCACGGTGTCGAAGACGGCCGCCTTGTCCTCGGCCAGGTCCCGGTTGTAGGCCAGCGGCATCGCCTTCAGCGTGGCCATCAGGCCGTTGAGGTTGCCGAGCAGGCGGCCTGCCTTGCCCCGGGTGAGCTCGGCGATGTCGGGGTTCTTCTTCTGCGGCATGATCGAGCTGCCGGTGGCGAAGGAGTCGTGCAGCTCCACCCAGCGGAACTGGCGCGAGGCCCAGGTGCAGATCTCCTCGGACAGCCGCGACAGGTTCACCCCCAGCATCGAGGCGGCGAACAGGAACTCGGCCACGTGGTCGCGGCTGGCGACGGCGTCGATGGAGTTCTCGCACGGCCCGTCATAGCCCAGCTCCGCGGCCGACAGCTCCGGATGTACGGCTATCGCCGACCCGGCCAGCGCCGCCGAGCCCAGCGGGGAGCGGGCGGTGCGCCGGTCCCAGTCCGCGAGCCGGTCGGCGTCGCGGGCGAACGCCTGCGCGTGGGCCAGCAACTGGTGCCCGAACACGATCGGCTGGGCGGGCTGCAGGTGGGTGAAGCCGGGCGCCGCGGTACGGATGTGCGCGCGTGCCTGCTCCACCAGGCTGTCCTGCAGCTCGGCCAGCGCCAAGACCAGCTTCCTGGCGTGATCGCGCAGGTACAACCGCAGGTCGTTGGCCGTCTGGTCGTTGCGCGAGCGGCCGGCGCGCAGCTTGCCGCCCACCTCGCCCAGCCGCTCGACCAGGACCCGCTCCAGGAAGGTGTGCACGTCCTCGTCGGAGTCGTTCGGGCCGACGCGCCCGGCGCGTACGTCCTCGTCCAGCGTGTCGATCTCCGCCAGCAGCCGCGCCGCCTCGGCCTCGTCGACGATCTCGGCCCTGAGCAGCTCACGGACGTGGGAGCGCGAGCCCGCCAGATCGTAGGCCGACATGCGGAAGTAGCTGTCGGGCGAGCGGGACAGGGCGAGCAGGGACGGGTCGGCGGGCGAGCGGAAGCGTCCACCCCAGAGCTTTTCGGACAACGCGGTTGCCTTCCGGTAAACGAGGTTTTCCGACATAGTGGTCTGCGTCGCCAAGGGTGTCAATAGCTGCTTTTGTCGGGAAACGTGCTGTTCACAGGGGGAGTTTCATGTCTCAGGGACCCGTCGACGCCTCGCAGGTGCCACGCTTCGCGGGGCCCGACACCTATGCCCGGCTGCCCCGCATCGACCAGGTGGAGCGGGCCGATGTCGCGATCGTGGGCGTGCCGTTCGACAGCGGGGTCTCCTACCGTCCCGGCGCCCGTTTCGGCCCGGCCGCGGTGCGTCAGGGCAGCAAGCTGATCAGGCCCTACAACCCGGCGCTGGACGTCTCGCCGTTCGCCGACCTCCAGGTCGCCGACGCCGGGGACATCGCGTGCAACCCGTTCGACATCGGCCAGGCCATCGACACGATCGAGCAGGCCGCCGGGGAGTTCGACGCCAAGCTCGTCACCATCGGCGGCGACCACACCATCGCGCTGCCGCTCCTGCGTGACGTACACCGCAAGCACGGGCCGGTGGCGCTGCTGCACTTCGACGCCCACCTGGACACCTGGGACACCTACTTCGGCGCCGAATACACCCACGGCACGCCGTTCCGCCGCGCGGTGGAGGAGGGCATCCTCGACACCGAGGCGCTCAGCCATGTCGGCATCAGAGGGCCGCTGTACGGCAAGGCCGACCTGGACGAGGACCGCAGGCTCGGCTTCGGCATCGTCACCTCGGCCGACGTCATGCGACGCGGCCCCGACGAGATCGCCGAGGCTCTGCGCCAGCGGATCGGCGACCGCCCGCTCTACATCTCCGTCGACATCGACGCGCTCGACCCCGCCCACGCTCCGGGCACGGGCACCCCGGAGGCGGGCGGCCTGACCAGCCGCGAGCTGCTGGAGATCCTGCGCGGGCTGTCGGGCTGCAACCTGGTCGGCGCCGATGTGGTGGAGGTGGCCCCCGCCTACGACCACGCCGAGATCACCTCGGTCGCGGCGGCGCACGTCGCCTACGACCTGATCAGCCTGTTCGCGCTGGGGAAGCGGGCATGAGGACCGGGGGAGACCTGGTCGCCGAGACCCTGGTCGCGCTCGGCGCCACGACCGTGTTCGGCGAGCCCGGTCAGCACGCGCTCGCCATGTTCGACGCGCTGCGCCGCTCGCCGCTGCGCTACGTCGGCTGCCGCACCGAACTGGGCGTCGCCTTCGCCGCCGACGGCCATGCCCGGGCCACCGGGACCGTGACCCCGTTCATGGTCTCCACCGGCCCCGGCGCGCTGGCGACCCTGCCCGCCCTGATGGAGTCGCGGCTGGCCTGCGCGCCGGTGGTCGGCATCTCCAGCCAGATCCCCTCCGACGGGCTGGGCGGCCGCAGGAAGGGCTACCTCCACGAGCTGCCCGACCAGGCGGCCTCCTTCCGGGGCGTGGCCACCTCGGTGCAGGTCGTACGGGCGGCTTCACAGATCCCCTCCGCCCTGGCCCTGGCCTGGGAGGCGGCGCTCAGCGTGCCACAAGGTCCCGCGTGGGTGGAGATCCCGCAGGACATCCTGCTCGCGCCGACGGACATCCCGGTGGTGACCGACCTGAGCGTGCGTCCGCGCACCCCGCAACCCCGTGCCGAGCTGGTACGGCAGGCCGTACAGGCGCTCGACGCCGCGTCGAACCCCGTCATCCTGGCCGGCGGCGGGGTCGCGCTGTCCGGGGCGGGGCCGGAGCTCCTCGCCTTGGCCGAGCGGCTGCGCGCCCCGGTGGCCACCACGTTCGCCGCGAAGGGCGCCTTCCCCCGCGAGCACCCGCTGTCGCTGCAGTCGTGGCTGGAGGACCGCTTCGTCACCGAGTTCCTCGAAGAGGCGGACGTGCTGCTGGTCGCCGGTTCGGGGCTGGGGGAGCTGTCCAGCAACTACCACACGATGCGCCCGCGGGGCCGCGTCATCCACATCGAGGCCGACCCCGGCAAGCTGGAGGCCAACACGAGCGGTTCGCTCGCCGTACACGCCGACGCCAAGGCGACGCTGGGCGCGCTCGCCGAGGCGGTGCGGCCCAGGGAAGGGGACGGGCGCGCGGAAGCGGCCGTGGCGGACGTGCTGCGGCGGGTGCGCGAGCGGCTCAGCGGCCACGAGCAGGAGTTCGCGCTCCTGGAGTCGATCCCGTCCGACGCGCTGTCGTTCTGGGACATGACCATCCTCACCTACTGGGCGTGGTCGGCCTTCCCCGGCCACATGTGGTCGGCGCAGGGCGCGGGCGGCCTCGGGTACGCACTGCCCGCCGCAGTAGGCGCGGCGGCCTCGGGACAGCGCGCGCTCGCGATCTCGGGCGACGGCGGCGCGATGTACGGCCTGGCGGAACTGGCCACCATGCGCCAGCACGACCTGGACGTCACCTGGCTGATCGTCGACGACGGGGGCTACGGCATCCTGCGCGAGTACATGACCGGCGCGTTCGGCACCCCTACCGGCACCGAACTGGTCAGGCCGGACTTCGCCGCCCTGGCCGCGTCGTTCGGGGTCCCCGCCCGCGTCGCCACCCCCGCGTCCCTGGCTGACGAGCTCGGCGATGCCCTGGCCGAGCCGGGCCCGAACGTCGTGATCCTGCGCGCCGGACCTCGCATGTTCGCCAGTACCTGATCAGGCTCTCGCCAGCCGGTATTGGGCGGGCGTGACGCCGTACGAGCGGGTGAACCAGCGAGTGAGATGGGCCTGGTCGGTGAATCCGACCTCGCTCGCGACCCGGGCGGCGGGCCGTCCCCGGGCGAGCAGGCGGCGGGCGGCACGCAGGCGCAGTTGGCGCTGGTAGTCGCTGGGCGCCAGCCCGTAGGTCGCGCGGAAGGCCCGATAGACGGCGTACCGGCTGGAGCCGGTCCATGCCGCGAGGTCGTCGGCGTTGATCGGCTCGGTGTAGCAGTCGTGGATCAGCTCGCGTGCCTTCGCGGCGAGATATGCGGCAGTGGCCGCGCGGGGGGTGGTGGGTGGTTCGGGGGGTCTACGGGCGGTAAGGCGTACGAGGGCGGCGATCGTGCCGGAGAGCAGTTCGTCGCGCTCGAGCGGGTCGGCGCCGCCCAGCAGCGCGGTGTGCAGGCCGCGTAGCCGCGTCGCGAGCGCGGGAGAGTTGAGGACCGGGCTGGCGAACAGCGGCAGTCCGGCGGGGCGCTGACTCACGTCGGCGAGGACGTCGGTGATCAGCTCCTGACCGATGTGCACGATCCGATAGGTGAACCCCAGCTCATGGGCCGCGTGCCCGTCGTGGACCTCGTCGGGGTTGAACACCATGACCATCCCGGCCGCGCTCGTATGCCCGGCGCCGCGGCAGGTGAAGGTCTGCGCGCCCTGCTCGGTGACACCGAAGGAGTAGGTCTCGTGGCTGTGGCGGTGATAGCGGTGGCTGAGGAAGCGCGCGTACATGGCCTCCAGCGGCATCTCGGCCGAGCGCCAGTAGCTGGTCCACTCCCGGGCCGTATGGCCCCTGCCGGTCATCTCGTCATCACCTCGTTCCGGTCGCGGCGCACGAGCGTACAAGACCTGCCCATCGTCTGGAGCACAGGATGGTCGCTGCTGTCGCGCCCGCCTCCTCGGCCCCAGGGCGCGGAAAGATCGCGTCGCGGAAGGTTCCCCATGGCAGACACGGAAACGAGTGGCGCGGGCCGGACCCGGCCCTACCTGCTGCTGTCCATGACGATGCTGTTGTGGGGAAGCGGCTTCAGCAGCTCCAAGGTGATCGTGGATCACCTGCCCCACTCCGTGGTCGCGACGCTGCGTTTCGGCGGTGGAGCCCTGGCACTCCTGATCGCTCTGCGGTTGACCCGGCAGCGCGGCGATGCCCGCCGGCGCTCGTCGCCGCGGGACTGGGCACGGGCCGCCGGGGCGGGCGTGATCGGGGTCTTCGTCTACAACCTGCTCTTCTTCTGGGGGCTGTCCCTCGCGCCGGCGATCGACGGAAGCATCATCGTCCCGGTCATGAGTCCCGTACTGACCACCACCTTTCTGCTGATCACGCGGAAGGAGAACGCGTCGGTCGCGCGGGTGGCCGGGTTGGCGACCGGAGCGGTCGGCGCGCTGATCTTCTTCGCGGGTTCGGCCGGAGTCGCGGGCGCGGGCCAGGCCCGGCTCATCGGTGATCTGCTGTTCCTGCTCAGCGCCTGCTGCTGGGCGGCGTTCACGCTGTCCGGCCGCCGCGTGCTGGCCGGCATCGAGCCGCTCAAGGCGACGACGTACGCGACGCTGAGCGGGGCGGTGCTGCTGGCGATCTACAGTGCGCCGGCGGCCACCGAGGTCGCCTGGCCCGATGTGCCCGCCTACGTCTGGCTGAACGTGGTCTTCGTGGCGCTCGGCCCGACCGCGGTGGCGAACCTGCTCTACTACCGGGGCATTCACGCCGTGGGTCCCGCGTCGGCGTCGATCATGATGTTCGTCGTGCCCGTCGTCGGAACCGCGTGCTCGGCCGTGTTCCTGGGGGAATCCTTCGATACGGTGCAGGCCACGGGAGCGGCCGTGCTCCTCGTCGGCGCGGTCCTCGCCGTCACGCAGGGCAGGCTCCGGGCGCGGCGACCTGACACCGCCGCTCGGCAGCCCACCTCGTGATCGCATCGGATGGCGACGCCGCGCCGATATGCGTGGCATATGCGAGTGATATGCGGCCCCTCGATTAACTTCTCCTTCGGGTTCGCCCTGTAGGCGGCCTTCCCTTCCGATAGAACGGGATCACCATGTCGCCGACGTAGTCCTGTCCCCACAGGGCTCTCGGCATCAAGGAACTGAGCGCCTAAGCGTCTCCCCCCATACGCACCTGTTCAGAAAGAAGTGAGCATGCTCGCAACCGGCAGGCCCACCTGGCCGAAGACCCTTAGATTCGCCGTCCTTGCCGCGTCGGTCACTTTCGCGGCGGCGACGTTGATTCCCCAGGCCGCCTCGGCACAGAGCACCAGCGCCCTGGCCGTGTCCCACAAGAGCCCGTTCAACTGTGGGAAGACCTTCAACGCCAACAACTGGACCCCCACCCACAACCCCGCGGGCTCCATCGACTGGCAGAACTATGGCAGCGACACCATCAACGGTGAGACCGTACGGGCCACCGCCGCCGGCACCGCGACGTTCTACAACGCGGGAAACACCAGCTACGGCAAGTGGGTGGAGATCCGTCACAGCGACGGCACCAGAACCCGGTACGCCCACCTCGCGACCATGGTGAAGTCCGCCGGCGCCACCATGAGCGTCGGCCAGGGCACCACGATCGGCACCGTCGGCTCGACGGGTGGCTCCAAAGCTCCGCACCTGCACTACGAACAGCGGACCTCCGGCGGCGCGATGGACACCAGCCCGACGGTGGAGGGCGTGACCGTGTCGTTGGGCCAGAAGAAGGCCATCAAGAGCACCAACGGTTGCGGCGGCGGCGGCAACCCCAACCCCAACCCCAACACCCCCGAGAGCGTCTGCGGCAGCGGGTTCACGGTCATCGACTCGGCCGCCCTGACCGGTGGCCGCACCTACCTGCTGTACAACGCGGGCAACTCCAACAACTGCGTCGTGACGATGAAGACGACGAGCCTCGGCACGGCGTCGGCGGTGTCGGCCTTCCTGGAGCCGCAAGGGGTGACCAGGACGACCGACTCGGGCAGCTTCGAGTACTACGCGGGACCGGTCAAGCGCAGCGCGCCCGGGAAGTGCGTCAAGTGGGGCGGCTCGATCGGCAGCAGCACGTACACCAGCGGCTTCGAGCACTGCGACTAACCTGATGGCCGGTCGCTGAAACGTTCTGTCGAGGGCCACTACCCCATCACGGGTAGTGGCCTTTGACGTGCGGTGAGGGTACGCACGGCGGCCGCCAGCGCCGCCACCCCTTCGACGATTCGGCCCTCGGCCAGGCCGCCGTAGCCGAGGATCAGCCCCTGCCGTCCTGGCCCGGCCAGCCGGTACGGCCCGACGCCGGCGACGCGGACGCCGTGACCGGCGGCGGCGGCCACCACGTCGGCCTCGCGCACACCGTCCGGGAGCCAGACCACGACGTGCAGCCCGGCCGCCACCCCGGTGGGCTCGAAGCCGGGCAGGGACTCGGCGAGCCGGGCGAGCAGGACGTCGCGGCGGCGCCGGTAGACGGGGCGCATCCGGCGCAGGTGTCGGTCGAGCTCGCCGCGTACGAGGAAGTCGGCGAAGGCGAGCTGTTCGATGGCCGGCGAGCCGCGATCGGCCAGCAGCTTGGCCTCGGCGTCGTAGTCGTCCTCCACGACGACCGCGCCACGGCCTCGGGCCCACCGGACCACCTCCGTCCTCGCCTGGGCCGGCAGCACGCCACCGAGCGGCCACTGGTGCGAAGGGGTGAGGACGACCAGATCGGCGTCCGCGCGCTCCAGGGCGGCCGGCTCGATGCCCTCGCCGGTCACCGGCAGGGGGACGACGTCCAGCCCGTGCGCCTGCGCGAGCAGCCGTACGTCGTCCGACGACGGGTCCTCCACCGCGACCCGGCGCGCGCCGCGGCCGGCGAGCACACTCGTGATCAGTGCGACCGCCTGCCCGTAGCCGCTGGTGATGAGCACCTGCGCGGGGTCGGCGGAAGTGCTGCGGCCGCGGTTGAGGTAGTCGGCCAGGGCCGTGCGCAGCTCGGGCATCCCGTACCCGTCGGGGTAGTTGAGCCGGCTGTGCGGCGCGTCGGTCAGCACCCGCCTCAGCGAGCGCAACCAGGCCGCGCGGGGGAAGCTGGCCGGGTCGATGCGGCCGTACCCGAAGTCGATCCGCGGGCCGGCGGCCTGCGGCGGCGTGGGCAATTCGGCCGCCTGACCCCGTACGGCGGCCACCCGCGTGTAGGAGCCGGGCGTGCTGGTGAGGTAGCCCTCGGCGAGGAGTTGGTCGTAGGCGTTCACGACGACGCCTCGGGAGACGCCGAGTTCGGTGGCGAGCCGGCGCGAGGCGGGGAGCGAGGCGCCGTGGCGCAGCCGGCCCGCGCGGATGGCGTCGCGCAGGGCTGCCTCGATCTGCCGGTGCAGCGGCGTGGCGCCGGTCCGGTCCAGCTCCACGAGCAGGTCGTGCACCAGGGTCGAGTTCACCGCGCTCACCCGTCGCAGCGTAGCGGGGGCTGGGGCCTCAACCGGCGGCGAAAGCGCCGACGGAGGCCGCGCACAACAGCAGTCCCGCGGCGTGCGCCAGGCTGGTCCGCTCCCGCAGCACCAGGGCGGCCAGGGCGACCGTGAAGGCAGGGTAGAGGGAGGTGATGACGGCCGAGACGGTGAGTGTCGCCTCGCGGGTGGCCAGGAAGTACGAGACGGTCGCGCCCACTCCCAGAACTCCAGTCCAGACCGCCGCCCACGGCACCCGCGCCGCTCCGGCGGTGGGTGTTGCCTCGGTGGCCTGGGCCGCGTCGGCGATCCGCGCCGCGCCGACGGGCTGGGCCGCGCCGACGGGCTGGGCCGCGCCGACGGGTTGGGCCGCCCGCGCGGGCTGGCCCCGACGGCTGGTCAGCGCGAAGACGGCCAGGACGACGACGGCGGACAGCTGGCTCGCGGCCACCGGCCACAACCCCGCTGTGTCCCCCGCCCGGCCGAGGCAGACGAACAGGGCCGCGAAGCCGAGCCCGGCCAGCAGCCCCTCGGCCACCCCGCCACCACCGCCACCAGCGCGCTTGCCCGGCTGCGCGGCGACCAGCCAGATTCCGGGGATGGCCAGACCGACGCCGAGGACCGCGAGCGTCGTGAACTCCCCGCCGGACAGCAGATCGACCGGGATGGGCAGACCGGCCGCGCCGACGGCCGACAGCGGCCCGGCCACGTTCATCCGTCCCCGGGACAGGCCGCGATAGAGGGCCAGCGTCCCGACCGCTCCGCCGAGCCCGGCGCCGATCCCCCAGCTGATCGCGCTCACGCTGAGCTGAGCACTGACGGCGAGGGCGGCGGCCAGGCCGCCGATCGCGGCGGCGGACTGCCCGACGAGCCCGACCAGCGCGTAGTGGGTACGGCGCGACAGCAGCCCACCGAGGAAGTCCGAGGCGCCGTACAGGGCGGCGGCGGCCAGGGCGAGCAGGATGGCCGTCGGCATCAGAGCTCACCACCCAACTGGAGGGTCCGTCCCATGGTCTCGTCCTCTCTCAGGAGTCATAGGGAGTACATGAGCCATGCTCCCGGCGGATTGGACAGCTGGACAGGGCCGATTCCAGTCTGAGACAGAGGTCCGATTTCCACATTCGCTGGGCTGATGATCGACGCGAGCCGCAGGCTGAGGACGTGCCAGAAAACGTCGAAATCGACGAGCAGATCGCCGCCGCAGGTGCCATGGCGCCGGGGCTCGTCGTCATCGAGAGTCTCACCTGTGGCGAACCTGTCAGCCTCACCACCGGCCACACCACCATGGCCGGGCTGAACTGTGGCACCCGGTCCAGCATCGCCTGGCCCTACCTGCGGCGGGGACTGGACGCCGCGGTCGCCATCACTGACGCCGCCGCCGCTCGCGCGGCCGGTGACCTGGTAGAACTCGGTGTTTCAGCGGGCCCGTGCGGGGCCACCGATCACTGAGCAGCAGCGCCCAGACCCTGCCTGCCCGAGCCGGTCCTCGAACGTGCGATTCAGCCGAGGTCCGGATGGGGAACGTAGCGGTCCGGCTGGATCAGTTCGAGGCCCGCGTCGTCGGCCATCAACGTGTCCATGTCCGCGATGCGCCAGCCGGCGCCGAGCAACGTGGGCACGAGAGGATGCGTCCCCGGAACCGCGATCCGGGCGGTGCGCGCCTGGGTGGCGGCGAGGGCGCCGAGCACCGCGTCCGCGCAGTCTTGCGGGGTCGCCCCGCCGCCTGGGCCGATGACGACATCGTGGCCGGTCAGGCAGGCGGCGTAACCTCGGTCCGTCGCGTACATGGTGACGCCCGGCAGAGCGGCGTACCAGGCCAGGGTGGCGCGCCGTACCCCTCCGGAGGCCCGGGCGTCCAGCGCCGCGATGTCGTCCGCGCTCGCTCGCCGCACTGGTGGCGTCGGCAGTCCCGTGGTCGGGCCGGTCAGGTAGAGCAGCGGGGTCCAGGGACGCAGCCCGTACCGGACGTAGAGGGCCATGGCGCGCGGGTCGGACGAGGAGAACGTCACCTTCGGCCCGTTTCCGGAGAGCAACTGCGTGAGCAGGGTCCGGCCCACCCCTGAGGACTGATGCTCGGGCAGCACGAACAGATCGCCCAGGTGGGTGACGGCGCCACGGCGGAGTGTGCCACCGAAGCCGAGCGCTCCACCGGCCTCGTCGGCGGCGAGGAGGAGCGTGCCGAAAGAGCGCTCGGCGTTGAGGAAATCGGGCGTACCAGACCACCCGGCCAGCAGGCCGAACCTCTTGGCGACCTTCCGCACGGCGGGCAGGTCATCGGCTGTCGCGGCCCGAATCACACGTTCTCCATCCGGCTCACTTTAGAACGCCGGTCATTGGCGGACGGGCCGGAGCACCCCGGCCCGTCAGCCGCGTCATCCCACGATGACCGTGAGGTCGAACGTGCCCTGGTGCGGGATGCGGAGGGCGTGGAAGCGGCGGGCGCCGTCGCGGAAGTACCGCACGCTGCCGGCCGCGACGGTCGCCTCCAGCGCGGTGCCCCAGCGGAAACGGATCGTGGTGCGGCCCCGGCGGATGTCGAAGCCGTCGGCGGTGGCCGTGGTCGAGCCGCCGAACGCGGCCTGTGTGCCGTCGGTGAAGGTGAGGACGTCCGTGGGATGGAGGACGAGGGGGACCTGCTCGGTGGCGGCGGCGTTCGCCTTGACCGTGCGCCGGATCGTCCGGCGGGTGACCAGGACGTCCGTGGTGACGTTCGCGTTGGCGTAGCGGATGCCCAAGGCGGCGGGGGGCGGGCCGCCGGTCCACTCCTTGCCACCGGGGGCGCCGTGGAAGTAGGTGGCGGGCAGGGGGCCGTTGGAGTCGGGTGCCTGGCCGGGGAAGACGGTGGCCCAGCAGGCGTAGTTGTTGTCGTTGAGCCCGCAGATGATCGTGCCGGCTTCGGGGTGCCACAGGAAGGTCAGGCCGGTGCGGGCGAGGGAGGCGCGCTCGCCGAAGTAGCCGCCCAGGTACAGGCCGGGCTTGCGGACGTACAGGAAGTCCTGGCCGCGGTCCTTGCGCAGTTCGACGAAGTTGTCGGAGCGCAGGTACGGCAGGTCCGCGATGGCGGCGGCCCGCTGCCGTCTGGTGGGGAACCCCTCGCCGTAGAGGCCGTGGGTGAGGATGCGCGGTGAGGTGTCCTGCTTGGCGAGCGGCGTCACCGGCTCGGTGGACCTGGCCCAGGCGGCGCGGGCCTCGGCGAGGTCCTCGCGGGCGGTCAGGAAGGCCGACAGCAGCGGCACCTGGCGGATGAACGTCCAGTTGAGCGCGGTCCTGTCGGGGTCGGGCCGGACCTCGTCGTACCAGCGGGCGCTGGTGCGGGTGGAGGGGGCGACGTTGACCATGTACCCGGCGCCGTCGGGCTCGCGCAGCAGGTTGTAGGACAGGAAGCCGGTGAAGGCGCGGGCCATGTTCACCAGGTTCGGGTCCGAGGTCTGCTGGTGGGCGTCGGCCATCTCGGGGAGCATGACCTCGAAGTTGTAGTTCATGTCGTGGCCCCCCTTCTCGTGGAAGAAGCCGACGGTGCTCAGACCGGTCGCGGCGAGCCGGGGGAACGCCTCGGTCAGGCCCCTGGCCAGCGCGGGGTCGGGGTCGAGCTTGAGCGCGAGCGCGGCCCCGGCCAGGCCCGAGGTGGTCTGGTTGGCGTAGCCGAGGGGTTCCTGCCAGACGGTGTGGTTGGCGGGGTCCAGGAACCAGGTCATGGCCGTGTGCAACGCGGCGGTGAGCTGGGTCTGCCTCGTGGGCAGCACCTTGGCCGCGCGCAGGATCCGCAGGGTCTTGGCCAGGTAGCCGATGCCGAACCCGGTGGGCGCCAGGCCGTGCTCGTTGCGGCTGTACTCGGGGAAGGAGCCGTCGGGGTGCTGGAGCGACAGGTAGTGGCCGAGCGCCGCGTCGAGCGCGGCCAGCAGGTTCACGTTCCCGGCGTACGGGTTCCACGGGCGGGCGTTGGCGTAGAACCAGGCCAGCGTGAAGACGTGCTCCTGCACGCGGGCGTTGTACGACGCCGCCGGCGAGCGCCACCAGCCGCCGGCGAAGAAGCCGCTGTCGTCCATGTCGTTGACCATGGGCGCGAGGGTGGCCAGGTACGACGCGAAGCGCTGCTCCTGGGGGGCGAACGACGCGCGATTCAGGGCGGACAGCGGCGGCAGGTCGGGAACCGCCGCGAACGAGGTGCCGGGCACGAGCAGGGGGGTGGCGGCCACGGGGAGCAAGGCGGTGGCGCGGAGGAGGGTGCGGCGAGAGAGCATGATCAGCCTTTCAGACCGGTGTGCGCGAGCCCCTCGATGAACTGCCGTTGGGCCAGCACGAAGACGACCAGGATGGGCAGGGCGGTCATCGTGGCGGCGGACAGCTGTACGTTCCACAGGGGCGAGCCGTAGGCGTCGACGAACTGGGTGAGCGCCTGCGGCAGCGTGAACTTCGACGGAGTCGACAGGAACACGATCGGTTCGAGGTACAGATTCCACGAGTGCAGGAACGTGAAGATGGCGACGGCGCCGAGCGCCGGCCTGGCCAGCGGCAACGCCACCCGGCAGAAGGTGCCGAAGCGGCCCAGCCCGTCGACCCTGGCGGCCTCCTCCAGCTCCCCGGGCAGCGTGATGAAGAACTGCCGCATGATGAACGTGGCCAGCACGCTGGGCGCGCCCAGGATCGGCACCAGGATCAGCGGCCAGTGCGTGTCGGTCATCCCCAGCCCGTGGAACATCTGGAACAGCGGGACGATCGTCACCTCGCTGGGGATCAGCAGGCCGACGAGCACGACCAGGAAGAGCACGTTCTGGCCGGGGAAGCGGACGCGGGCGAAGGCGTAGCCGGCCATCGCGGCCACCGCCATCGTGCCGACGGTCACCACCGCGGCGATGTAGAGGCTGTTGAGGTACTGCTGCCCGAACGGCTGCAGCTCGAAGACCCGGCCATAGGTGGAGAAGTCAAACCTGGAGGGCACCAGCGCGGGTGGGAAGGCGAAGATGTCGCTGATCGGCTTCACCGACGAGGTGACCATCCACCAGGTGGGGAAGACGAACGGCACGCACAACACGCACAGCAGCGCGTACAACGCGAGCTTGACCCTACGACTCATGGAAGACCCACTTCCGGCGCAGCCGCCACTGCAGCAACGTCAGCGCCGCGACGATCAGGAACAGCAGGACCGACAGGGTGGCGCCGTAGCCGAGGTGCCGGAACTGGAAGGCCTGCTGGTACAGGTAGTAGACGAGGACGGTGGTGGACATACCTGGCCCGCCCTGGGTGAGCACGGCGATCTGGGCGAAGACCTGCAGCGAGCCGACCACGGTGACGATCGAGGTGAGCAGGATCGTCGGGCTGATCAGGGGCACCGTGATGCGCCGGAACCGGGTCCAGGCGCCGGCGCCGTCGAGCTCCGCCGCCTCGTACAGCTGGCGCGGCACCCCTTGGAGCGCGGCCAGGAACAGGACCATGTTGAGCCCGACGTTCTTGACGACCTGGACGACGACGACCGACAGCAGGGCGGTGGTCTCGCCGCGCAGCCAGTTGGGACCGTCCACGCCCGCCACGCCGAGCACGCCGTTGATGCCGCCGTCCTGCTGGAGCAGGAACTGCCAGACGATGGTCCAGGCGACCAGCGACACCAGCACCGGCGAGAAGAACACCGTCCGGAAGAACGTGGTGCCGCGCAGCCGCTGGTTCAGCAGTATGGCCAGGGCCAGGGCGAGGGCGAGGTTGAGCACGACCAGGCCGACCGAGAACAGCGCGGTGCTGGTCAGCACCTGTCCCATCTTCGGGTCGGCGAGCAGCTTGGCGTAGTTGTCGCCGCCGACGAACTCGAACGTGCCCGCCAGCACGTTCCACTCCTGGAGGCTGTAGTAGACGACCAGGCCGAGCGGCAGCAGGACGAACAGCGCGCTTCCGACGAGCTGCGGCGAGATCATCAGGTAGCCGACGAGGGCGTCGCGCCGGGGGATGGTCCAGAAGCGGCGGGGCCGGGTGGCGGCGCGCTCGGCCACCCGGTTGCCGAGATCTGTCACCGTCACGTCATCCGCCCAGCAACGGCTGGATCTTCGCGCACACGCCGTCCAGCACCGCCTTGACGTCGGCGTCCGGCTTCCACAGCGGGTCGAGCGCGGCTCTGGCGGTCTGCGCCAGCTCGGCCTGCCCCGTGTGGCTGGGCTTGACCACGCCCTTCTCGATGCCGTCGATCACGACTTCCTGGAGCTGGTCGCTGTTCAGCATGGGACTGGTCTTGGCCATGGTGTCGGCGTTCAGCAGGGAGCTACGCGCGGGCGGGAAGTACGCGGCGAGCTTGGCGGAGTTGGCGGCGTTGGCGAAGTAGGCGAGGAAGTCGGTGGCCTGCTCGGCCCTCGGCGACTTCTTCAGCACGCCGATCCCGGCCTGGCCCATGACGGCGTACTTGCCCTTCGGCCCGGCGGGCAGCGGCACCAGGTCCCACTTGAACGTCGCGTCCTTCAGCATGGCGGCGCGGGAGATCTGGGCCACGGCCATCGTGGTGTCGCCCGAGAAGAAGTCGACGGCGGTGCCCGGCCCCGGCATGGACTTGTCGGTGAAGATCGCCTTGTGCACGAACGTCATGGCTTCGACCATCTCGGGAGCGTTGAACTGGCAGGTGGCGCCGTCGTCGCTCCACGCCTTGGCGCCCCAGCCCTGCCAGATGGTGGCGAGGTTGTCCCAGGCCTTGTAGTCGAAGTTGAGGATGGTCAGACCGTTCTTGCCCTTCGCCGCGACGGCCTTGTTGATCTCGTTGGCGTGCTCCCAGTCCCACTGGCCGGCCTTGATCAGCTCGCGCGGCGACTTCTGGCCCGCGGCCTTGACCAGGTCGGTGTTGACGAAGACGCCGAAGGGCGAGGTGGAGAACGGGTAGGCGTACAGCTCGCCGTCGCGCTCCCACAGCCGGGTGGCGGCGGGGACCAGCTCGTCCGCTTTCTCGATCTTGCTCTTGAGCGGGACGAGGGCGCCGGAGCCGACGAAGTCCGGGGCGGAGTTCTCCAGGATCCACGCCAGGTCGGGGGGATTGCCGCCGGCGATCTGCGTGGTCAGCGTGGTGGTGTAGTTCTCGAACGGGATCGGGTCGAAGGTGATCTCGCCGACCTGCGGGTGGGACTTGCGGTACTCGGCGGCGATGTCCTTGAACAGCTTCAGATGGGCCTCGTTGGAGGTCCAGATCGACATGCGCAGCGGCTGGGGGCCCTTCGCGGCCGGCGCGGCGTCACCGCCGCCGCAGGCGGAGACTGTGAGGAGGGCGGTCAGCGTGAGGGCCGCCAGCTTCCCGGGTGCTTTCATGGGGGATTCTCCTTATACGTCAGTAACCGGTGACGTCGGGCCAGCGCAGCTCCACGCCGTCGCCGGCGAGCCGGTGCTGATAGTCGGCCAGGAGCCGCCCGTCCGCGCGCACGGCGTGCGGCGTGGTGGCCTGGTCCAGGCAGAAGGCGGCGAGCGCGCCGGCCGCCTCGCCGACGTTCCACTCCACCGGGTGCAGACGGTAGGCGCCATTGGTGATGTGGGTGGTGCCGATGTTCTTGGAGGCGGGCAGCAGGTTGGTCATCCGCTGCGGGATCAGCGCTCCGAGAGGGATCTCGAACGGGGAGCAGGCGACGTCGATGTAGTTGTCGCCGCCGGTCGAGGGGTGCAGGTCGATGCGGTACATGCCCACGCCCACCGAGTCGTGATAGGAGGCGGCGCCCTTGTCGCCGCGTACCGCCACGGACAGGTCCTGTTCGGTGACGGTGGTCAGGGCCCGGATGCGCCGGGACTCGCGGATGTAGGGGGCCTGGGCGAGCCCGTCGGCGCTGCCGGTGACGTCGCCGCGCAGCCGCAGGCCCGGGTAGCCGGTGCCGCCGTCATGGCGGGGGGCCTCGGTCTGCAGCCAGTACATCACCGACATCGACAGCTCGCGGGCCGCCGCCAGGTGCCGATCGGCGTCCGGCACGTCGATGATCGGCCCTTCCAGGTAGTCGATCATCGGCCAGTTGACCAGCGTGATGTCGCTGTCGTACGTGCCGGGCACGAAGTTGTCACGGGCGGCGATCCTGCGGAACGTCCACAGGTTGCCGTCGCCCGGATTGACCCGCTGGTCGGCCTCCACCAGACGGGGATCGTCACCCGGGTTCGGGGTGAAGGAACGCTCCATGATCTCCAGCGTCCGCGGGCTCGGGCAGCGCCACGACAGCAGCCGGTCACCCCAGAAGGGCGGCTGGTAGGCGCGCCAGAAGTCGTACGAGGCGGGCCTGTCCACGGTGTGGTCGCCGTCCACGTGGTCGATCGCGAAGCACACGGACACGGCCTGCATGTTCATCGGCTGCGCGGTCGCCGGGGCGCTCGGCTCACCGGTCTCGTCCTGCGACTCGAACCCGGTCACGTACTCGGCCCCGGCCAGCGGCAGCAGCTCGCCGGTCTCGGTGGCGTCCAGCACGTACGCCGCCACCGCGGTGATCTCGTCGCCGCTGTCGCGGTGCGCGAGCCGCACGGCCGTGACGCGGTCGCCGTCCACCTCGGCCCCGACCGGCCGGTACGGCTGCAGCACGCGTAACCTGCCCGACCCCCGGTACGGGGCCAGCATCGCCTCGATGACCGCGACGGCGACCCTCGGCTCGTGGCACAACTTGCTGACGTGCCCGGCGCCCGGGTTCAGCTCCCGCCACGCCCGCGCCCGCTCGGTCAGCGGATAGTGGTCGCGGTAGTAGCGCCGGATGCCGTCGCGCAGCGCGCGGTAGCTCGCCGTGACGCCGAACCGCTCCACCCAGGTGTGCTCGTCCGGGGGTACGGCCTGGCTGGTGAGCTGCCCGCCCAGCCAGTCGTACTCCTCGGTGAGCACCACCGAGCGCCCGGCCCGCAGCAGGGCCAGCGCGGCGGCCACGCCGCCCAGGCCGCCACCGACGACGAGCGCGTCTGCCGATATCTCAACCACGTGGGGGTTTACCTCTCCTCAAGTACGGTCTGTGTCAGGTACGGGGGCCAGAAGTACGGTCTGTGTCAGGTACGGGGGCCAGAAGTACGGTCTGTGTCAGGTACGGGGGCCAGGGTGGAGCCTTCGACCAGCTCGCACGCCAGCAGTTCCTGCGGAACACCACCGCGTTCCAGCACCCCGGTAAGCAACTCGACGGCCCTGCGCCCCATCTCCCGCCGGGGAATGCGGAACCCGGTGAAGTCGATGTCGGTCGACACCGGCCTGGTGGAGGCGCCCAGCGCGAGGATGGACAGGTCGCGCGGCACGTCCAGGCCACGGGCCCGGGCCATCTCGACGATGGCCACGCCGTCGGCCAGCTCCTCGGCGAACACCACGGTCGCACCGGAGTCGAACAGCCCGTCCGCGGTGGTCAGATGCAGCCCTTCGACACCGGTCGCGGCCACACCTTCGGTGAAACCACGCAGCCGGTCGGCGAAGGACTCCGCGCCCTTCCCCGCTCCGACATAGGCCATCCGGCGGTGCCCGAGCGCCGCCGCCCGCTCGACCAGCGCACGCACGGTCGGCGGGTAGTCCGCTCCGACGTACGGCACCGGCCCGCCGGCGTCGTCCCGGCGCCCGACCGAGACGAACGGAATGCCGTCGGTCAGCAGCCGAGACAGGTCGTCCGGGTCGATCGTCCGGCCGAGCAGGACGCACCCGTCAGCCAGCCGAATCCGGCTCTCCCCGCTGAAGATCCGCCGCCGCTCACCCTGCTCCACCTTGGCACTGGTGAACAGCAGCAGGTCACAGCCCGCCTCCTCGGCACACTCCTCGATGCCGACCAGGAACGGATGGTAGAAATCAGCACCTTCCGCCGGGAAGACGGCCTCGTAGGTGAACACGCCGTAGATGCGGTTACGCCGCTCGGCCAGCCCGCGCGCCGCCGGGTCGGCCACGTATCCGGTCTCCCTGATCACTTGGAGTACTCGGTCGCGGGTTTCGGGCGAGATCCGCACCTCGCCGTCGGCCCTGCCATTGAGCACCAGGGACACGGTCGTCTGGCTCACTCCAGTCATGCGCGCGATGTCCTGCTGCGTCAGACGCCGCCCTGAACCAGTCACTGTGCGTATCACCCATCGTCCTGCTAATGCGCATTAGTTCGGTCATTGTGAAACCGGACATAAGAGGATGTCAAGGGGTAATAGCTGAAGTAATCCGTATTATCAGCAGCGCTGGGCTTCGCGGGCGTGACGACACCCAGTAACGCCGCCAAAACCCGCCGACGGTATCTGACCAGGCCTTCCGAGCCCGTAAACCTCGACGCCTTTGGCCGCCAGCAGACGGGCGGTCCCAGCTACTGTGCGGCGAACGGACAGATGGACGGACCGAGGAGCGAACGAGTGAGTAGGAAGCCGGCAACCGACCCGGCGGCTCTCCGGAGCGCCGCGAACGATCAACTGGCAAGTACGGAAGGAGCATGGGCCGGGGGAGTCACCTCTGTTGAGGGGTTCCTGCGACGGGTCGTTGCCGATCTCGACCGAATGCCTGTGTTGAGCGTTCACGATGCTGTCGCTGGTCACAGATGCCGCTCCTCCGGGATGGGAGGAGGAGTTTCGGCAGATCGGCCAGGCGCTCGATCGGCATGATGTCGCCCTGCTCGGTTCTCAGGTCCTCAGCTTGCCGTTAGAGGCCGGGCTGCGGGTGGAAACGAACCTCGGCAGCCCGCCGTACAGCGTGTTCGATGCCTGGTTCCACTGGATGGACTGATACATCGTGACGGATCACGCTGATCGCTGGTCGGTGGGGGTGGCGCGCAGTTGAGCCAGGTCCAGTTCGATGCGGCGTCCGTGGACGGTCACGACGATGCTGGCGCCTTCGGCTCCCGTTGCCGTGAGGTAGTCGAACAGAGTGGACAGCAGCATGTCGCTGCGATTCTCCAGCCGGGACACCACAGCCTGTCCCACACCGAGTCTCTTGGCCACTTCGACCTGGGTCATCTGTCCGGCTTTGCGGATCATCGCTAGGTTCATGGCATAGGCGCGGTCCATTTCCTCGGCCGCCTCGTGCGCCTGGGCCACGTCAGCGGCGAGTTCGGGATCGGCGAGCAGTCGGTCCAGGTGTTCGTTGCCGCGGACGAAGGTGTTGTCAGGCTCGGTCATGGCTTCTCCTCAAACGCTGTCTCCCGTTTCCACTGATCGATCAGCCCGTCCGCGCGTGCGGCCACGCTGTCGTAGAATAGATCGCCCAGCTTGGCCTTGTCCCCGGCGAACAAGGCCACGACGACCTTCCCGGTGTTCGGTGGAAACCAGCAGATCAATCGCACCGCCACCTCCGGATGGTAGGCGTGCGACACCCGCCACAGCTGATGACGGCGTGACTGGCGAACCCACCGCAGTGTGGCCGTTTCCGCATCCGGGGTGAGTGGTCCAGTCATATTCCGAAGCTGATCCAGGGCGCGGGCGGTGAACACCAGGAGCAGCCGCGACCGCTGGTCGCCGGCGCGGGCTTCTGCTTCGAGCCGGTCAAGCCACGCACCGAATTCGGCTGGCCAGTCAATGTCCACATACTCCACTATGCCATCGGAGTCATATGCCCTTCAAGTCATATCGTTTCGGAGGTGTCGCCTTAGATCAGCACGCTGATCGGATGATTCCCAGTGCCTCCTCGACGCGGTCCGCGTGGGTGCGGAAGCTGAGCACGCACAGGCGCAGGAAGAACCTGCCGTCGATGGCCGTACTGCTCAGATACACGCGCCGGCTGGAATTGATCTCGGCCAGGAGCCGCCTGTTGTCCTCGTCCGTTCCGCGCAGCCGGAAGAGCACCACTGTCAGGTCCGGTTGCCACGGCACCTCGAAGCGTGGGTCCCGGGCGAGCTGGCTGTGGACATAGGCGGCGAGGTCGAGCTTTTCGTCCAGCTCCCGTTCGAAGGCCCGTACGCCGTGCAAATGCAGGGGCAGCCACAGTCGCAGCCCCCGGAACTCCCGGGTCAGCTCCACCCCGAGGTGGCCGAAGTCGGGCAGGTCGTCCACCGGGCTGAGGTCCTGCAGGTACCTGGCGTCGGCCGCGTGGGCGGCATGCCCTGCCGCAGCAGCTCGCGAGCCTTCGCGACGCGCAGCTGGGTCACGTACGCGTGCGGCGGCATGCCGTACGCCTGCCGGAAAGAGCGCAGCAGGGCGTACGGTGTGACCCCTGCGGTGGCCGCCAGTTCGGTCAGGCCCGGCGGGTCCGGCATCGTCGCGCCGGCCTCCAGCGTTCCCATCGCGTACGTCTCGTGGCTGTGCCGGGCGAACCGGTGCTGGGCGAACTGCGCGCGCATCAGATCCAGGCCACCGAGCCCGTGGTAACGCCAGTAGCGGGCAGATTCCACATATCCCTTCATAGCGCGAAACCGTGTGAGAAACGCCGCTGGCATCACCCGGATGGAGGATGCCGGGGCGGCGTGATGGGCGATGTTGCGCGACCCGCCCCGACGGGAGTCTTGAGGCATGGAAGCCATCGAGGTGACAGACCTGCGCAAGACCTACGGGGACACCACCGCCGTGGACGGCGTCACGTTCACGGTCCACGCCGGGGAGACCTTCGGCATCGCCGGCCACAACGGGGCGGGCAAGACCACCACCGTCGAATGCCTCCTCGGGCTGCGGCGCGCCGATGGAGGCAGCGTGCGCGTCCTGGGCGAGGACCCCGCGCGCCGGCGCCGGGCCCTGGCCCAGCGCGTCGGCGCCCAGCTCCAGGAGGGCGCGCTGCCGGAGCGGATCAAGGTCGCCGAGGCGCTGCACGCCTTCGCCTCCTTCTACCACCGGCCCGCCGACTGGCGGGTGGTCATGGAGCGCTGGGGACTGACCCCCTTGGCGCGCAAGGCGTACGGCGACCTGTCCGGTGGGCAGAAGCAGCGGCTGATGCTCGCCCTGGCCCTGGTCGGCGACCCCGAGGTGGTCGTGCTGGACGAGCTGACCACCGGCCTGGACCCCGTTGCCCGCCGGGAGACCTGGCGGCTGGTACGGGAGCTGAAGACCTCCGGCACCACCGTGGTGCTGGTCAGCCACTACTTCGACGAGACCGAGGCCCTGTGCGACCGCCTGGCCGTCTTCGCCCACGGCCGGATCCGGGCCATGGGCACCCCGGCCGAGATCATCGCCCGGACCGGCACCTCCTCTTTGGAAGAGGCGTACTTCGCCCTGGAAGGAGCGGACAAATGAAGGCGTTCACCGCGCTCACCACGACCGAGCTGAGGCTGCTGCTGCGCGATCCCGCCTCGGTGTTCTTCATGATGGCCTTCCCGCTGATGCTGCTGGTGCTCAAGCGCGGTGACAGCGGCGCGGTCCCCGGCTACATGGCGATGATCGCGGCCATCGGCGGGATGGGTGCCATGCCCGGCATCGTGGCCGCCTACCGCGAGCGCAAGGTGCTCAAGCGGCTGGCGACCACGCCGATCTCCCCGGTTCTGCTGCTCGGCGCCCAGTTGGTGGCGCAGGTCGCCGCGGCTCTGGTCGGCTCGGCGCTGCTGGTGGTCGCCGCGATCGTGGGGTTCGGCGCGCAGCCGCCCACGAACGTACCCCTGCTGGCCGTCGCCTTCGTGCTGTGCTCGGTGACGGTCTGCGCGCTCGGCTTCGTGATCGCCGCGATCGTCCGCAACACCAGGGGCGCGAGCCTGATCGGCATGATGGTCATGTTCCCGATGGTCTTCCTGGCGGGCGCGGCCGTGCCCCGCAAGGCCCTGCCCGACTCGCTGCGCGCGATCGGCGACTTCCTGCCGCTGACCCCGGGCGTCGACCTGCTGAACGCCGCCTGGACCGGCGCCACTGCCCTCTTCCCGATGATGATCCTCGCCGGGATAATCGTGGCGGGCACGGCGGTGGCCGCGGCGCTGTTCCGATGGGAGTGACGGAGCGGGGGAGTGACGGGGTGAACGTCTGGGAGGCGCGCTGGGTGCGCGCCTTCCACCTGTTGTTCTACGCCTGCCTGGCGCTGGGGCTGATCCTGTCGATCGGCGAGAACAAGAGCCCGGCCCCCGTCACTCTGGTGGTGCTCGCGTCGCTGGCCGTCTGGCACTGGTTCTTCGTCGTCCGTCGGCCGCACCTGCTCGGTCGGCTCCGCCCCATGGCGTTCCACCTGGCCGTGCTCTGCGCCCTCTACGTCGCGCTGGTGCTCACCGACCGTTCCTTCGATATGGTGATCTTCGGGTTGATGCCCCAGCCGTACGTGCTGCTGACCACCCCCTGGTCGTACGCGGGGGCCGTGACGACCATTCTGTGCACGTTCGCGGCGAGGGGCTACCTCGACGACCCCGACGCCCTGTGGCAGCTGGCCGGGAGTTGCGGCCTGGTGGTGGCGATCGGCATGTTCTTGACCTACGTCCTGCGCCAGAGCGAGCAGACCAAGACGCTCGGGGTGCTGGAGGAACGGGCCAGACTGGCCAGGGAGATTCACGACACCATCGCCCAAGGGCTGAGCGGGATCATCACCCAGCTTGAGGCGGCCGAGCAGGCCATGCCCGGATCGGGCACACCCGACCTGCCCGCCATACGCAGGAGGATCGCGCTGGCCAAGGAGCTGGCCCGCGACAACCTCCAAGAGGCCCGCCGCTCGGTGGACGCGTTGCGGCCGGGGCCGCTGCGGGACGCGCGCCTCGACGCCGCCCTGGCGCAGGTCGCCGAGCGATGGTCACGTACGTCCGAGGTGAGCGCCACCGTGACGGTGGAGGGCCCGCCCCGGCCGCTGCCCGGCGAGGTGGGCGCCACGCTGCTGCGCGCGGCGCAGGAAGGGCTGTCCAACGCGGCCAAGCATGCGCGGGCCGGCCGGGTGGCGATCACGCTGACGTACATGGACGACGAGGTGACGCTGGACGTGTTCGACGACGGTAAGGGCTTCGACCCGGACGCGCGCGGCTCCGGTTACGGACTGGCGGCCATGCGCGAGCGCGCCCGCGGCGTGGGCGGAACGCTGACGGTGGAGACGGCGCCGGGAGAGGGGACGGCACTGTGCCTGCGTATCCCCTCAAGCTGATGATCGTGGATGACCATCCGGTGGTCCGCGACGGGCTGCGCGGCATGTTCGACCACGTGGACGACATCGAGGTGGTGGCCGAGGCGGGCGACGGGTACGAAGCGCTGGCCATGGCCAGGCAGGCGCGGCCGCACGTCATCCTCATGGACCTGCGCATGCCCGGCCTGGACGGCGTGGGCGCGATCGAGCGGCTGCGCGTGGACCACCCGGAGATCAAGGTGATCGTGCTGACCACGTACGACACCGACGCCGACGTGACCCGGGCCATGGCCGCCGGGGTGGCGGGCTACCTGCTGAAGGACGCGCCGCGCGAGGAACTGCACCGGGCGGTCCGTACGGCCGCCGCGGGCGGCGCGGTCCTGGCGCCGTCGATCGCCTCCGCGCTCATCCGCGGGCCCGCGGCGCAGCGGCCGAGCCCGCGCGAGCTGGAGGTGCTGCGCCTGGTGGCACGGGGCGCGGCCAACAAGGAGATCGCGAGAACCCTGCTGATCAGCGAGACCACGGTCAAGACGCACATGAAGCACGTCTTCGCCAAGCTCGGCGTCGAGACCAGGGCGGCGGCGGTCGTGGTGGCCATGGAGCGGGGGCTCCTCTGACACGATCTGTCATTCAGCGGTCACATCGTAGGGAATCGGGAATCTCCCCGGTTAACGTTCAAGGGAGCGTTCCACTGGAGGGAGCCGTCCGTGGATGCAGCGGTGACGCCCACGCGCAAGGTGCTCATCAAACTTGACGAGATCAGGGCGTCGTATAGCGAAACGGACGGTCGTCTCATTGATCGCCCGACGCGGACAGGCCGACTCACGGACGTCGCCAAACTCCTCGCCGCCGGGCGCTCCGCCTACGAGCAGGACAAGGACGCCGTCGGCTTCGCCGTCTTCCTGGCCAAGTGGCCGGAGACCTGTCCTGTCACGTCGGCTCAGCTCTCAGCTGGCCGGGGTGGCTCTGGCCGCCGAGGACGGTGCGGCCCTGGGGGATGTCTGGGAGCGCGTCTTCGGCGCGTACCTGCGCCTGCTGGAGCAGAAGTGGGCCGAGCTGAAGGTCACTGACCTGCGGGTCCGTGACCGCATCCTGGCCGGCCTGCGCCGCTGCGCCGTCACGGTACGCCCCGGCACCGACGGCGTCGTACGGTTACGCGCGCTCACCCGCCAGGATCCGCAGCAGAACGAGTCCTTCCTCCTCCTGCTGCGCCGGGTGGTGAACCTGCTGCTCGACAACGGTAACGGTCCGGCACCGACCATGCTCAGGCTCGTCCCCCCAGCCGAACCGCTGCCCCGGGACTTCGGGGACACCGGCGCCGCCATCCGCGATGCCAAGTACACCACCAACCTCACCTTCGTGCCCGTGCACGAACGCGATGCCGTCCAGTACATGATCATGCGGGTCACCACCCACCTCACCCGGCCCGACGGTCAGCCGCTGGAGCTGACGGGAACCGTCTGGCCGCTGACGATCCCCCTCCGGAACGGGTCCGCCCGCTACGAGCTGATCATCGACGACAACCGCGTGGTGCGTGCCGAACGGCTGGGCGACGTGGTGGACCGGCCGCTACCGGCGTGGTACCCACGGCCGGGGACCTCGAGGCGCTCAAGGGCACCTCACTGATCCGCGACATGCCCGTGGATCCCATAGTGGCCGGCCGGCACGGCGGCGAGGCCCACGTGAGCACGGGTGGTCTGGACCTGATCGGTCCGAAGCCCGCCGAACCGACGCCGCACGTCCACTACTTCGACCTCGCCTTCGACGACATGACCCGCGCGGCGTGCGGCCCGCCGGGCGACTGCGGGCCGGGCGGCGACTGGACCCTGCTGCACGAGATCGGCCACGTGGTCACCATGTGCCCCCACGAGCAGGCCTCACTGGCGCTGGCTCGGCTCAGGGACAAGCCGCGGCAGGCGTACGACCTGCTCGACCAGCGGCTGCGCGCCTCCTTGGCGAACGCCGACAATCGGCTCATCCAAGCCTTCAACACCTGGACCACCGCGTACCGGGCCTACACCGACGCGAACGACGACTTCGTCCCCGTGGCGAACCAGACCTGGGCGGCACTCCGGGAGACCGTGCCCCCCAACGTCAAAGAGGTCGTAGCGACCTTCGCCAGGGCACAGGCGGCGGCCGTCGCTCAGGCGGATCCCACGCTGGCCGCCGCCCGGGCGCTGGACGCGTTGCTTCCTGAGGGGCAGCGCGATGTCGTCAAGGTGACTACGGTGCTGCTGCTGCGGCATACGTATATCGCGGGGTTGGCGGCGCCTGGGCTGCTGTTGGCGAGGTTCGCCGCCTATGCCGCACAGGCCGGATACCAGCCGTGCACGCCGTACGGGCGGACGTCGACCAAGGAGTTCTTCGCCGAGACCTACGCGCTGTTCACGTCGGATCGGGAGCGGCTGTGGGAGGCCAACTGGCGGATGTGCGCTTGGCTGGAGGACGGCTATCCGCCTGTGGAGAGATACATGCCGCAGGTCCGCTGATGGCGCGGACGGTCTGGAGATCGCAGCCGGCAGTGACTCTCCGTGCTCGCCGGCTTTGATGAGCCGGCCGATTGACTCGAGGGATTACCCGCCGGATGAGAAATTGCCGACTGTCGACTGTGTGGTTACAGCAGATGTCAAGTCGGCGCGGCTTTGCGGTGTCCGAATAGGTGAATCGAAGGATTACGGAGTGTCCGCCTCTCGTCACTTGAATCTCACTCGTGCCAGTTCAGGGGTGGCCTGGATCACCCACGAACCAGGCCTCTGGGCGTGAAGGCACGGGCTATGGCTTCATTGACTCGGATTCTGCTAAAGACGGGAAAGCTGGTTCAGACTTTCCAAACGTCTGACCGGGCCATTGACGGCCGCTTCATCCGAGGAGCCCGTCGGGGGCGCCCTAGCCGCAGTGAGCCCGGACGGCGGGCCATGCACCTTGGGTGGTGATGATGCTGCGCACCGTATTCGAGCAGAACAGCGAATGGGGCGAAAAGCCGCCGGGTTATCGGTGGCCTTCTCAAGCCCCATCTCACTGGGCTTGTCCGTTTCGGTTGATGAACACCATGGGTGCTGTTAACTTCACACGGTGGACGACACGCGGGTACGGACGGAGGCAATCGAGGACTTCGCGGTGACCCTGCGGGAACTGCGCACCTCGGTTGGCAACCCGTCTTTTCGAGAAATGTCCGGCCGGTCAGGGGCGATTTCTCACACAACGCTGCACGAGGCTACGAAGGGTAACCGGCTCCCGAGCTGGGAGACCACCGTTGAGTTCCTCAAGGCGTGCGGCGCGGACCCGGCCGCGTACCGCGAACGGTGGGAGCGAGCGAACCTGGCGGTCAGATCGCCGAGCGCCGGGGAGCTTTCGATTCGCACGGACACCTCAGTGGATCATCTGCCTGGCGGAGTCGCGGAACCCCGTACCGTGCGGCTCGCCAGCGGATGGTCGGCCGGCGAGATCGTGGGCGAGGTCCCCGCACCGGCGAGACGAGGGCGATCGCGGTGGATCCGCCCGGTCGCGTTCGCGGCCGTGGCCGTCACCGTGGGGTCGGTGGCCGTCATCGTGGCCGTCGTCAACAGCGGCTCCACGCCCGACGAACAACACAGCCCGGCCCTGTCCGGCGCCTCATCGATCGCCGTGCTGTCCCCAGCCGAGTGCCCGGTGCGTTCGACCAACCCGCCCTTGGCCCCGCCGCTGCACAAGGGCGACGCGGTCGTGTTCATCGAGGACGTCACGCTCCCCGACTGCACACGCGTCCGCACCGGCAAGACCGTGACCAAGATATGGCGGCTCAAGAACGCCGGGACCGTGCCGTGGAAGGGCTATTCGCTGCGCCGCCTCGACGTCACGCAGCAAGCCGATCAGTGCCAGACCATTGCCCACGTGCCGATCAAGGACACGCCACCCGGCGAGATGGTCGACATCGAGACCGTCGTCACCACGCCGAGCAAGCCGGGCCTGTGCTACGTGCGATTCAAGATGGTGGACGCTTCGGGAACGGTCCTTTTCCCCGGAAGCCGTCCGGTCAACTTTCAGATCATCGTCGACACACTCTAATTCCCCGCCGCGCAGGATGCGGCGGGGAATTAGAGCCTCGGGGTGGTCAGGAGCCGATAACGATCCCGGTGTAGTAGTTCTTGAGGATCCTGGAGTAGCTCCAGCCCGCTCTGGCCTTGTCGCGGGAGCCGTACTGCGACATCCAGTCGCCGTTGACCCAGTTGCCGCACGCCGTCGTCGTGGAGCAGTACTGGGCCCGGAAGATCTTCCCGCTGCGCGTCAGCCGGGTGCCCCACGTCGCGTCCACCGCGGCGTTCGTCACCGCCTTCGCGGAGCCGGGCTTGTACACCTGGCTCGAGGTGTGGTCATAGACGTCGAAGCACTGTCCGCTCGGCGTCTTGCTGGCGGAGTGCAGCGCCCAGTACCAGCCGAAGTTCTTCACGGCCATCGCGCCGGCCTTGAGGGACTCGCTCGGCCAGCTCGTCACCCACTCGTTGGGCAGGACGTTCTTGACGTAGGTCTTGAAGTCCACCCGCTCCACGCGTTTGAGGGACTCGCGGTACACGAGGATCGTCGTGGGCAGCTTGCTGTCCGTGCCGTCGGTCTTGCATTGGGTCGGCGGTAGGGAGCTACCCAGGAAATCGTGCGAGGCGTTCTGGTTCTTGAGAGTGGAGTTGAGGTTGGCCTTGGCGCCTGGAGCGAAGTCCTGGTAGCTGCCGGTGAGGCCGGTGTTGAAGTAGACGCGGACCTTCTTGCTGCTGCGGTTCCAGGCGGAGGCGGCGGCGTTCTTGATGCACTTGCCCTTGCCCGCGCCGGGGCCCTTGAAGTCATAGCAGCTGGGCTGCGTGGTGGAGTAGTCGGGGATCGAAGTGGTGAAGTCGGAGACCGATCCCTGGTTGTTGCTGTTGAAGTAGTAGCAGAACTCGCCGGTGTCGCAGACTCCGTCGCGGCTGGCCGCCGAGGCGGGCGTCGCGGTGGTCAGCATGGTTCCGCCGAGCGCCATCGCCGTGGTGAGCCCCGAGATCAGCCGTACAGTTCGTGAAGGCACAGGTGTCTTCCTCTCGTGTCAGCGGTCGGGATTCGTTATCGGACGTTGTAGCCCTGGGAGTTCCAGAACGAGGTCGGGTTCGGGTTGTCCAGGGTCGAGTCGCCGACGCTCTTGGACGCCCGCGTCTGCCGTCCGGGGCGCATCTCGACGTGGGTGTGCGCGGACGAACTGCTCGAAACCCCGTGCCACGACTCGTCGGCGATGATCTGGCCGCGGCTGACCGTCTGGCCCACACGCAGGGAGGACCGCGGAGCGGAGTGCAGGTAGATCACCGTCTTGTTCGCCGCGGAGTTGTAGACGGCGATCGTGGACAGTCCGGCCCTGCCGGTGGAACCGAACTGGACATTGATGATCGTGCCCGCCACCAGGTTGTGAACATCCGAGCCGATGCCGCGGGCGATGTCGATGCCCTCATGCCGCCCGGAGGTGGAGGTGTAACCGTCGAAGCCGCAGCTGATCCCGCCGCCGGAGCTCGCGTACAGCGCGAACGACATGTTGGTGCGCGTCGTCGACGACGGGTTGAACTCGTGCGAGGCGTTCTGGTTCTTGAGGCTGGCGTTCAGGTTGCCCTTGGCGCCTGCGGCGAAGTCCTGATAAGTGCCGGTATTGCCGGTGTTGAAGTAGACGCGGACCTTCTTGCTGCTGCGGTTCCAGACGGAGGCGGCGGCGTTCTTGATGCACTTGCCCTTGCCCTCGCCGGCGCCCTTGAAGTCGTAGCAAGTGGGCTGCGTCGTGGAGTAGTCAGAGACCGATCCGGTGAAGTCGGAGACCGAGCCCTGCTGGTTGCTGTTGAAGTAGTAGCAGAACTCGCCGGTGTCGCAGACTCCGTCGCGGTTGGCCGCCGAGGCGGGCGTCGCGGTGGCCAGCACCGTCCCACTGAGCGCCATCGCGGCGGTCGTCGCGGTGAGGATCCTGGTGAAAGTTCTCATGCTGTTTCTCCTTTGTCTGCGGTGCTTCTAGGTCTCGGATGGTCAGCGGAGCTTGGTTTCAGAGGAGTCAGCGACGCTGGTACTCCTCCCAGGTGCGGATGGTCACCTTCGGGCCGTCGTCCGGCCCGCGGTTGGCGAGCCCGTTCTGGCCCAGGTAGTAGTCACCGATCTGGTGCTGGGCCTGGCTGGAGAGGCTGGTGTCGTTGATGGCGGCGGCGTGGATGTGCCACGGCCAGTCGCCTTGCTGGGGGCTGCGCACCCATGCCGCGAAGCCGACACGGCGCAACGCGCGGCAGACCGCCGTGCGGGTGGCGGCGGTCATCCCCTTCACCGTGACGTCGATGACGCCGCCGCCATCGTGGGTGCCCACGGACGTCGGGTCGCCGCCGGGGTTGTACGAGCCCTGATCCAGCGCGAGATCGCGGCCGAGCAGGCGCTTCGCCTCGGCCAGCATGTTCCGGGTGCGGGTGTTGATGACGGCGGTGCCGACGGACACCCGGGCGCCCGGGTCGATGCTGCTGGTGACGGTGAACTTGCCGGCGCCGAGCTTGGCGAGCGACCCCTTGCCCGGCAGGCCGTTGGCGTCGAGACCGGTGAGGCCGAGCGACTTCTGGTACTTCGCATAGGCGGTGACCGTCGTGGAGCCGAAGTAACCGTCCACCCACTTCGCGTCGAGCAGGCCCCGGTCGCGCAACGTCTGCTCAACGAGGAGCACACTGGCCTTGGCGCCCGGGGTCAGCGTGTTGTCAGGCCGCCTCGGGTCGATCTGGGCCGCCTTGACGGTGGCTTCCATGTTCACGCTCGGAAGGGCGCTCATGCCGGCCGCCTCTGCCGCCGACATCACGGACGCCTCGGCTGGGGAAGCGAGCAGGGCGGCCGATATGACGGCAGCGGCGCATGAGGCCAACTTCATCGTTACTCCTGGGGTGGGATTGCTGGGCGGCGGGATCAATTTCGCCGGTTACCCAACGTGTCCACAAGGAGATCGGTGTTGTCAGCCTGTCCGCATGCGATCTGACAGCCCTCGCGGTACGCCGTCTGACAGGTGTTCCGGTGCTGCTGACAGGGCCTGACCAGGCATGACATGCACCATGACGTTGGCTAGGAGCTGCCCGCGGAACGGCCCGCTCCGCGGGCGCGGCAACATCGGCGGCGGTTACACGCAGCGACCGATGACGCGCAGCGAGTGGAAGTCGGAGCGCTAGTGCCAGTTGTGTGGCGCGCGTTTGAGGGTGTAGGCCGCTTCCGGCAGATCGTCCCGGACGCGGATCATCCAGTGGGCGAGATCGGTGGTGAGATCGGCCCGGATGGTGGCGAGCGCGGGATCGTCGTACCGGTTGTCCAGCGAGTCCGCGAGATCAAGTCGAGGTACGAGATGTTGCACAACGAGGCCCTGCCTCGGCGGGCTTCACTCCAGTTGATTGGGGAGATGGCAGAGCAATGGACGACGTGACCGCAGAACTGCTGGAGAGCGCCGCGTGGCGTAAGGCGACTCGCTCCGGGGAAGCCGGCGACTGCATCGAAGTGGCTCCCTTGGGCGACGGCCAAGTGGGCTTGCGCGACTCAGAGCATCCGGAGAAGGCCCCTTACGTCTTTTCGCCTTCGGTCTGGGCGGCGTTCATCGACGGCGTCAAGAAGGGGGAATTCAACTTCTGAAATGTCCATGGCGGCGTCCCTGTCTCGCTCACCAGATCCGCGTCAGTCGTCGCTGCGCTTTTTGGGGGCGTAGATCTGGCCGGCGGGCGGGGGAGTCACGCGTACCTTGCTTCCCCAGCCGGTGAAGCGGGTTTCAATGGTGAACACATCGTCTCCCGCCAGAGTCACTCCCAAGATCTCCGTCGCCGGAAAGGACGTGAGCAGTCGCTGCGGCAGGTTGTTCGGGCCGAGGGTGAGTTCGTAGTCCAGCGCGCCGTCGTTGTCCTTGAGCAAGGTGGCGGCCCGATACCACGGGGACACCTCCCAGAGCCGGGCCTTGCTGATGCTGCCCTTGTAGGTTCGGCCCGTCTTCTTGCCGCCCTTGATGAGGGCCTGGAGGGTCGCGGGCTCGGCCGGGTTCGGCAGCTGGCAGTCGATCGAGCTGGAGCCGCCGGGCATGGGCGCCCTGACCTTGAGCCAGCTCTTGCCCTTGGGGAGGGGCTCCGGCATGTCGCCCTTGACATAGCTGATCTTGCCGATGCTGATCGTATGTTCGTCGGCCAGCGAGATGCCGATGGTCTTGAAGACCGGGCCGTCGTGTTGGGTGTAATCGGCATTGATGTCCGCGGCCAGGATGTCGCCCATTCCGCCCTTGACCGGCTTGCCGTACTGCAGGACGCCCGTACGCCGTAGAAAAGCGGTCTTGCCGGCCAGTTCCACGAACGACATGACGTCAGTGAACTTCACCCCCTTGCCTGCGGCCATCTGGCTCTTCAGGGCCTTGACCGGGTCGGCGGGAGCGGCGGCCTGAGCCGGGGCCGCGGCGGCACCGGCCAGGACGACGGCGCCGATGAGGGCGGCGATGGAGCGCTTTAACGGGTTCCTCCTCGACAGGATGGACGGGAGGAGCCTTCCATGCCTTGATCACGGCAGGACGTACGGCTGGGCACAAGATCGTCTCTGGCCACCGTATTGACCGATTTACCTACCACATTGACCGGATCCGATCAATATGATGCTCCGATCTTGTCAGGTCGATCGGTCTGGTCAATAGTTGCGGCAAAGCAGTCAAATTCGATCCGCTGCCCGATCGAACGTGACTAAGGAGCCGCCCAGTGCGACCAAGCCCCTCCCTGCGTCTCGTAGCCGTCGCGATCACCACGCTGGCCATGTCAGGCATCGCCCCCGTTCCGGCGGAGGCGGCCCACAACAACCGGATCAAGGCGGTGACCTCCGGAAACGCCCGCTTCGAAGTGCTGTCCCCAACCCTGATAAGAACCGAGTACGCGGGCGACGCCAAATTCCTCGACACCCCGACCTTCAACGCCGTCGGGCGCGGCGCCTTTCCGGCGACGCCCTTCACCTCCAGTACGTCGAACGGCTGGCTCACCATCAGGACGAGCGCTCTCACCCTGCGCTACCAGGTCGGTTCGGGCCCGTTCACCCCGCAGAACCTCTCGGTCAGCCTGAAGACCACGACCGCCGCCCCATGGCAACAACTGACCTGCCCCGCCGGAGCCCTGTGCGAGGCCGAGGACCTCTCGTACGGCGGGCTGGCTGTCGCCACCAACCACACTGGCTTCACCGGCGCGGGCTTCCTGGCGGGCTTCGAGGGCACCGGCAACTCGCTGTCCGCGGACGTGAACGCGACCACGCCAGGGCAGTACCAGTTCGCCATCCGCTACGCCAACGCCGTCGGCGGCGACGGCCAGCACACGCCGCGCACGCTCACCCTGTCGGTGGACGGGGGCACCGGCCAGACCGTGACCCTGCCGGTGACCGCGAACTGGGACACCTGGGCCATCGCCACATCCGGAGTGCAGCTCGCCGCGGGTCGGCACATGATCACGCTGACCCGCACGCCCGCCGACTCCGGCAACGTCAACGTCGACAGCCTCGCGCTGCTGCCACCGGGCGCCGGATATCCGCCGCCGTCGGCCAGGGCCACCGTGCCCTGCGCGTACGGCACGAGCTGCGAGGCCGAGGCGGGCGGGCTCACCGGTACGGCCAAGGTGGTGCAGGACCACGCCGGCTACGCGGGCAGAGGTTTCGTCGCCGAACTCAACCAGGGCGCCGGCCTGGCCACCCGCCTGGTGGGCGTGCCCGCCGACGGCACGTACACGCTGCACATCCGCTACGCCAACGGCATCGGCGGCGACGGCCTGCACCAGACGCGAACGGCCACCGTCACAGCAGGCGGCGCCACGCAGCAGATGACCTTCCCGATCACGGCCGACTGGGACACCTGGGCGACGGCCGCCACCACGGTCGCGCTCAAGTCCGGCACGAACGACATCATCCTCACCTGCCCCGGCGCCTCCGGCTGCCGCGTCAACGCGGACACGCTCGCGGTGACCCCCACCGGCACGGCCGCCCCGCCGCCCCACCTCGCGCTCGGTGGCTACCGCCGCAGCCTCGACAACGTGAACGGCGACAACGGCACCCCGCCGACCACTCCGGGCCTGCCGCACAAGGACGGCTGGTACCTGCTCGACGACACACCCTCGGCCCTGTACGACCCCGCCACCGGGAAGGTCGCCCAGCGGCCCGGCGGCAGGGTGTACCAGGACGGTTACTTCTTCGGTTACGGCCACGACTACAAGCGCGCCCTGTCGGACCTGTCCACCCTGACCGGGCCGCCGGCGCTGCTCCCTCGCTGGGCGTACGGCGTGTGGTACTCCGAGTACATCGACCGCACCGCGGCCGACTACCAGAACACGATCCTGCCCAGGTTCCGCTCCGAGGGCGTCCCGCTGGACGTCCTGGTCACCGACACCGACTTCAAATCGCCCAACACCTGGAGCGGCTGGCAGATCGACCGCGCGAAGTTCCCCGACCCGAAGGTGTTCTTCGACTGGTCGGCCGCCCAGGGCCTGCACAACACGCTCAACGTCCATCCCAGCATCGTCGGCGACGACCCCCAGTTCGCCCAGGCGCAGGCCACGGCCAAGGGCAAGCTGCGGAGAGGCGGGTGCGCGGGGGCCGCGGGCGCGAACTGCTACACCTTCGACTGGGGCGACCCCGACCAGCTCAAGGCGTACATGGATCTGCACAAGACCATGGATCAGCAGGGCAACGACTTCTGGTGGCTCGACTGGTGCTGCGACGCCTCGCAGTCCTCGCTGCCCGGCGTGACCCCTGACGCCTGGATCCACCAGCAGTACGCCGCGGCCCACGGCGGCTTCGTGCTCTCCCGTGCCTTCGGCTCCCTCCAGACCGGCTCGTACGCCGGCCGCTCGGGCCTGCCCACCGGCCCGTGGGCCGACAAGCGCACCACTGTCCACTTCTCCGGCGACACATCCTCGACCTGGGGAACCCTCCGGGCGGAGGTCGGCTACACACCCGGCGAATCCGCCGCCACCGGCATGTCGTCCATCAGCCACGACATCGGCGGACACAACGACACCACGGGCCTGCAGGGCTCGGAGACCTACCTCGACAACGGGCAGACCAGGCGGACCAGCAAGCTGCCCGACGACCTGTACGCCCGGTGGGTCCAGTTCGGCACCTTCCAGCCCATCGACCGCCTGCACAGCAACCACGGCGACCGGCTGCCCTGGCAGTACGGGACGGCGGCCAAGGACTCGGCGAAGAAGTTCCTCAATCTGAGGGAGAACCTGGTCCCCTACACCTACACGCTGGCCCAGGAGGCCAACGCCACCGGCGTCCCGATCGTCCGCCCGACATACCTGGAATATCCCGAAGAGGAGGCCGCGTACGCCACCGCCGCCAGCCAGTACTTCTACGGCCCCGACCTCCTGGTCGCGCCCGTGACCACACCCGGCGCCACGGCCACGACCTCGGTGTGGTTCCCGCCCGGGCAGTGGACCGACTACTTCACCGGCCAGACCTACACCGGCGGCACCACCCGGACCATCACCACCGGCCTCGACACGATGCCCGTGTTCGTCAAGGCCGGGGCCATCCTGCCGACCAGGACCGCTGACGTCGCCAACGACGTCAAGAACCCCCTGAACAAGGTCACCCTGAGCATCGCCTCGGGGGCCTCCGGCTCGTACACGCTGTACGACAAGACCTCGATCCGATACTCGGAGTCAGGAGGGCGGCGGACCGTGAGGATCAGCGGCAAGGCGCGCCAATGGACGCTCACCTTCCTGAACGTCGCACCTCCCACGGACTTGCCCGCAGACGCGTACCGCTATGACGGCGCCACCCGTACCCTGACCGTCAAGCTCCCCGAACACGCCACTCGGCTCAGCTTCACCTCCGACTGACACCCGAGGCCGACTGACACCCGAGGCCCCGTCGGGGCGGGGCCTCACACCACGCAGATCGGTTCGGTCACGCCGGCATAGATCGATGCCCTGTCCGCGTCCTTGCTTGGCGACATCGCGAGGAGGACGGGTGGATCCAGGATTTGAGGCGGACTTCCGGGAGTTCGTCATCGATCGATCAGGGGCGCTGTTCCGTACCGCGTACCTGCTGACCGGCGACCGGCACGCCGCCGAGGACCTGGTGCAGTCGGCGCTGGCGAAGACCGCCGCGAAGTGGCGCGGCCTGCGCGACACCGGGGCCATCGAGGGCTATGTCCGCCGCGCCATGTACCACGAGCAGGTGAGCTGGTGGCGGCGCCGTTCCCGCGTCGCGGAAGTGTCCACCGGATGGCTGCCCGAACAGATCGCTGATGGGCACGCCGAGATAGCGGATCTTCGCCTGGTCATGCGCGCGGCTCTTGCCCGGCTGACACCCCGGCAGCGGACCATGCTCGTGCTGCGCTACTTCGAAGACCTGTCCGAGACCGAGATCGCGCGACTGCTCGGGGTCAGGGTGGGGTCGGTGCGCAGCCAGATTTACCGGTCGTTGGAGCGCCTGAAGAAGGCCGCACCTGAACTGAGCACTGTGAGGGAGTTCAGATGAACATCGAGGATCTGCTGCGCGAGGCCCTTTCCGACATGGCTCACGAGGAGCAGCCACCCCCACCGGGCCGGTTCCTCCAGGTCAACCGGGGTCGATCCCGTCGGCGCGGCCTCGCCCTGGCAGCGGCGGCGGCCGTAACCGTGATGGCGGTCGGATCCACGCTCGTGATCCAGGGGCTGTCCTCTCAAGCGGTGGTCTCCAAGGACGTCGCCGAGCAGGGCACCGGCGAGGCGCTCGTGCCGACCAAACAGGGACAGACCACCCTGACCGTGCGAGAAGGCCTGCGGCTCTCCCAGATCGTGGAGCAGCTGGCGACCGCCACCGGCAGACCGCTGGCGGAGTTCAAGCGGGCCGCCAAGGACGGCAGGGCGCTGGGCCTTCCGGCCTACGCCAAGGGCGCGCTGGAAGGATTCGCCTTTCCCGGCACCTACGAGGTCTCGCCCACGTCGAGCCCCGGCGAGATCCTCGCCGCGATGGTGGCACGCTTCAATCGCGCCGCCGAGGACAGCGACCTGGTGGACGGTGCCAGGCGTGTCGGCCGTACGCCACGGGAGATCCTGATCATCGCCAGCATCGTCCAGGCCGAGTCGATCAACAAGCGCGACATGCCCAAGATCGCGCGGGTGATCTACAACCGGCTGAACCACACGCCCGAGATGAGCCTGAAGGTGAACAGCACACTCCTGTACGGCCTGGACAAGTCCGGCACCAGGGCCTCGAACGAGGACCTCAAGAGCCGGTCGCCGTACAACACCTATACGCGCCTCGGCCTGCCGCCCGGTCCCATCTGTAGCCCGGGCGCCGACGCCATCAAGGCCGCACTGAAGCCGGCCGCCGGGCCTTGGCTGTACTTCGTGACGATCGATCCGAAGAACGGCGTCACGAAGTTCGCCGACTCCCCACCCGCTCTCGACAAGCTGCTCGAGGAATACCGCAAGAACCTCAGGACCGGGTGATGGAATCGGCCTTGACCAGCCGGTAGACATACTTCGCCATGCTCCGGCCACGTGGTCTCGCCACCGCGGGCGCGGGCGAACCCTCGGTCAGCATCTCGTAGAAGACCTGTACGAGCAGGTTGTCGACGCGGAACATCACGTCCGCGTACCCGTAGTCCTTGCCGGTCGGGTTGAACACGCAAAGCTCATCCGCGTAGTCATGAAGCCGCATGGCGTCCTTGAAGAAGCCGGTGCGCTCCTTTTCGAAGGCCGCCGACGGTCGGCGGCGTACGCCGGCCGGCCCTCGACGGCGAAGTAGAGCGTGGCACCCAGAGACCACAGATCGGCCGCTGGACCCGGCTCGGAACCGGCCAGCCGTTCCGGGGCGATATAGCCGACGGTGCCGACCAGGGACGCCGACTGGGTCGCGGTGGCGTCGGCGACCGACGCGATCCCGAAGTCGGTGAGCACCGCCCGGCCATGGTCGTCGAGTAGCACGTTCTGTGGCTTGACGTCCAGGTGCAGCACGCCCTCGTCATGCGCCGCCGACAGCGCGTCGAGTACCTGTGCGCCGATTTCGGCCGCCCGCCGCGGATCCAGCGGCCCGTTGGCCTTGACCTCTTGGTCGAGCGGACGTCCGGAGATGAAACGCATGACGATCCACGGCTGGCCGTCCTCCTCGAGGACGTCGTACACCCCCACGATGCCCGGGTGCTCGAGGCGAGCGATCGCCCTGGCTTCGTGCATCGCGCGCGCCCGCAGCCTGGCCTGCTCCTCGGCGCTGAGTCCGGCCGGCAGGTGGAGCGCCTTCACCGCGACCGTACGACGTAACTTCTGGTCGTATCCCCGCCAGACGGTGCCCATCCCGCCCGAGCCGATCGGCTCGCTCTCCAGCACGTATCGACCGTCGGCGAGGCTCCGCCGTTCACTCACGACCACACCTCCTGCACCCGGGCGTCGTCATCTTCGCATCGACCCCTTCTGACCGCCGAAGCCGCTTCACTCTTACAAGCGAGTTCAAGAAGATCGGCAGGAAGCATTCTGGACCAAGCTCGGCGGCTCGGCCACGATGAGGAGATGACGGGGAGTGGATCAGCGCGACCGCCGACGGCGGGCGGGGAAGCAGGCTCGCGCCTGAACTGGACGGCGGTGAGCGCTCTGGCGGGTGCGGTCGCCGCCGTGATCGCGCTGGTCGCGTACCTGTCGCCGCCATCCCCGCCGCCTGCGCAGCCTCAGCCCGACGCGGTAGTCCCCACCACGGCCCCGCAGTCATCGTCACCAGATCCGGTCACCACTCGGCCCGCACCGCCGACCCTGAGCCCATCGCCCGAGTCCAGGACGCCCGAACCACCAAGCCCTACGCGAGTGGTCTCGGCTTCCTCTTCACCGCTGCCGCCGGTCCGGCCCGGCGGCTGCGACGATGCGGCGGCGGCGCTGGCCGCCTACCGCCGGAACGCCGGGACCGTCCGCAGCAGCCAGGCGGCCGCGGCTCAGCAGACGTACCGCGACCTGATGAGCACGGTCCTCGACGCGGAAGGAGTGGTGGGGGCGAAGATCAGCCGGCTGGCACAAGAATTCCAGGAACTGAACTTCCGCTTGACCGGCATGACCGGCGGCGACCCCAACCAGGTGATCGCGGACATCAATACAGACACCGCGGAGCTCAACAGGCTGTGCGGACCCCCCTGACCTGACGACACGTCACAGCCCCTGAGCACGAGAGGTCATGACGTGGCTCCGGTGAGCTGGGCGTGAAGGCGCTTGCACTCGTGGACGAAGCGGATCGTCCGGCGGCTGCGCGCGTACGCGACGACGACCGGGATCTCCTCGCGCGCGCCGGTCCAGCGGGCCACGTCGGTGGCGAAGGCGACGAGTTCGGCGTGGGTCACGGTGATGCGCTGCCCCTCGCCCGGAAGCATCTCGGGCAGCAGGGCGCGCAGGATGCGCCACACCTCGTGGTGGCCGCCGGCGTCGGCCAGCTCGGCCAGGCCCGCGATGGCGGGGCGGGTCTCCCGCCAGGTGCGGCGCAGCACCAGCGCGAGCTGGCGGCCGATCGCCTCAGCGGGCAGCTCGCCCCTGGCGGCCATGCTCAGGACCAGCGGGATGACGCCGGGCACGCTGTCGGTCAGGAGAAAGGCGAGGATCACCGCCGTGGACTCGCCCAACGGGCCCTGGGCGATCTCCAGGCCGGTGATCTCCGCGGGCATCAGCCCCGCGCCCCAGCGGCCGCGCAGCAGGAAGGGCAGGAAGTTGACGGCCACGACCTCGCGGTGCGAGGGCAGCATGGCGGGCCACGCCTGGATCGTGCCGCCGGACTCGTCGACCGTCCAGTCGAACGGCTGACGCAGCAGCACCTCGTCGATCAGCCGATGGCCGGTCGGGGCCGTCACCCGCAGCACGGGCTGCAGCCTGACCTCGGTGAAGTGTTCCGGTTCGCCGTCGCCGAACTCGACCATGGACCCGTTCACCATGTGGCGCCACACGTGGCCGCACTCGGGGTCGGCCATGCCGTCACCGGCGAGCCAGCGGGCGGCCGAGCGCGCCGCCGCCGAGTCGACCTTGGCGGCCCGGTCGGCCGCGGCCTGGTGACTGCCCCGGGGCAACCGCAGCAGCGCCAGCGCCAGGTCGGCCGGGGGCGGCTCCACTCCGGCGGCGGCGCAGGTCTCCAGCCGGTCGACCAGCACGTCAGGGTCGAGGTGGCCGCTCATCCAGGTCGGCGTGGCCAGGAGTACGGGCGGCAGGGTGCCGTGACGGAGGGCCTCGGCGAGTTCCGCGTAGCGATGCAGCAGGAAATCGTGGGGCGGGGAGACGCGATTGGGGTGGGGCAGCTGGTTGCGCCGCCGCCACTCGTCGTGCTCGGGCAACTCCTTGGGCATGAAGGAACGCAGCCGGGGCGGGACGAAGACGACGGTCACCTCCACGAGCGGCTCGCTCGGGCCTGGCGGTGGCACCTGCTCCTCCGCCCGCATCGCCGCGATCCGGGCGGGGTCCACGCCGAGCTCGGCCATGCGCTCGTAGGCATGGTCGAGGATGAAGGACGGGATGGCCTCCACGGAGTCGTCGTACAAGTCGCCAGGCAGCCTGTCGTTGTCAGTGGGGGAGCCGTACAGGTGGATCCGGCCTCTGACGAAGGGGATCCGCCGGTCGCCTTCGCGGGCCACCGCCCCGTCCGGGCCGTCGTCGCTGGTCCAGGTGATGAAGAAGACGCGCAGCGGGGTGTCGTCGTCGAGGTAGCGGCCAGGCCGGTAGGCGCCGCCCATCATGATCCCCCGGCGCCTCGGCTCCGGGCCGGGCTCCTCGCCACGGGTGAGTTCGCGTACTCCCACGGAGTGGCTCGCGTCGTCCCAGAACTTCTCCGGTTCGATCGGCGGCAGTTCCCGCACACTCCCGGGAGTGACGAGCTCGGCGGACAGCGCCCACTGCCAGTCGTCGGGGTCGAGGCGCACCTCCTTGGACCGCCAGTAACCCCGTTCCTGCTCGACGTGGGGCTTGAGCGTGCGGCGTAGTTCCGCCCGGTCCTCGGCGATCCCGGCGACGAAGGCCGCCAGCCAGCGCTCCTGACCGATCCAACGCTCGTGGTAGGGGTGGTTGGGGAAGATCGACGGCTCGGGGAACCGGCCCGCCTCCGGCAGCTCGGGCAGCGGCGGGAACTCCTTCTGCTCCAGCAGTTCCTCGACCGGGGTCTCCCCGCCGAACCGCTCGGCCAGCTTCGCGCCCAGGCCGGCGGGGAGGTGGCGAGCGCCGTCGAGGATCGCCTCGGTGCGGTCGGCGAACAGGTCGGCGTGTTTCAGGGTCAGCTCGGCCGCGCGGTTGCGTACGTCGAAGGACTTGTGCGCGTACGCCGTGGTCAGCGCGGTCACGAAATCGGCGGCCCCCTCGGGCGTGGCCCGGATCGCCTGGTCGAGCCAGCGCAGGCCGGTGGCGGCGAACTTGGCCTCCTCCCGGAAGGTGAGCGCGTCGACCGCCTCGACCAGGTCGGCGTGGTCGAGCGGCATCGCCCCGCGCACCTGCCCGGCGGCCAGCTCGGCGACCGGGCCCGGAGCCGACGGCAACAGCCGCAGGTAGTCGCGCAGGCGGGGCGCGGACTCCGCGGGGGTGGGGTCGAGGAGCATGTGCAGCCGTACGAAGAACCGCAGGTCCTGCGCCTCGCCGCCGCGCAGGAAACGGCTCACGCAGCCGTCGAGCACCTGCTCCCTGGGCAGCTCGCGGGCGGCGGCGGCCAGCCAGCGGGTTGGCCGGGGCTCCAGCCGCTCGTCACGGAGGGCGCGGCCCGCGCCGTCGGCGTCGAAGACGCGAGGCAGCAGTACGGGGGTCAGCGGGTCATCGGTCACGTTCGGCGCGGCCAGCCAGGCGGTCACCAGCGGGTCGTGGTCGGGCGGCACGGCACCGGACGCGCGCAGCAGCGCCACGGCCAGCGGCGCGATGCGGTCGGCGGGACGGCGCACCCGCTGGGCCAGCCGGACCGCGACATCACGACGCCACTCCGGGGGGCGGGTGGCCGCCACCCGGCACACCAGGGCGACGTCGGGGTCCCCGGCCCAGCGGCGATTGACGTCGCGGCTGGTCATCCACGTCACAGCGGCCGCCGGGCCGGTGATGACGCCTACACCGGTCAGCAGCAGCGCGTCGGCCAGCTCGTCGAGCACGTCGCCGACCTCCCAGGAGGCCATCTCCTCGAAGTCGTCGGGATGCTGGGCGCGCACCTGCTCGGTGAGGGTGCGGCGCAGCTCCTTGACGAGGCCGGGCAACCGTCCGCCCAGCTCGGCGCGCTCCTCCTCGGTGAGCGTGACCAGCCGGTCGGCCAGGCGACTGACCTGGTTGCCGGTGACCAGATCGCGGATCTCCGTCCAGAGCGTCATCGGGAGACCTCCACGGCGGCGCGCGCGACGATCCGGGCGGCCAGCACGTGTTTGCACGGCCCACGGGAGCCGCGATGGTCCCACCACCACTCGCAGGTACAGGACCCGTCGGTCAGCGAGACTCGGCGCGCGCCACCCGAGGTATGGACGGTGGCCAGCTCGCCTTCGAGGTGCACGGCGCCCGCGTCGACGAGCTTGCGCGCCTTGGCCAGCCGCGGGTTGAGCAGGATCACGTTGTCCTTGTCATAGGGCAGCTCACGGTGGAAGTGGGCGGCCTCCGACAGGTCGTAGCCGACCCGCCCGGCGACACCGAGCTGCGTCAGCGCGGCCCGTACCCGGTCGGCGGGCATACCCGCGCGGTCGGCCAGCAGGCCGATCTCGACCTCGGGCTCGAAGTTGAGCAGCATGCCCACCACGTCGGCGTCGTTCTCGGCCTCGTCGGTGGCCAGGTCGTCGAGCACCGCGCCCTCACCGGAGAAGCCGCGCCAGCGCTCGGGCGAGAGGGTGAGCGTATAGCGCATGCCGGGAAGCTCCAGCTCCCACGCGCTGGAGGCGGCGTCGGCCGGGCCGTACACCCGGAGGGACTTCGCGAAGCGCAGCAGCGGCAGGAGGGTGCCGAGCCGGTTGGGGCCGGCGAGCTGGACCGAGCCCGGAACCTGACGGTCGGAGACCTTCAGCTCCCGCCCCGCCTGCGCCACCCACGCCGTGCCCTTCTTGGGCAGCCCGCGCAGGAACCGCACCGCCGCCATGCCGGCCAGCTCACCGCGCTGGTCCATACCCGAGGCGATGACCTGCACCTCGGCGAAGCCGCGTAGCCAGCGCTCGGGCAGCGGCACCTTCTTCTCCACCACCGCGCCATCCAGCGTGGTCACGACCAGCTCGTCGAGCCCGACCCCCAGGTGCAACGGGTCACGCGCGCCGATGCGCGCCAGCGCCTCCCGGAGCGGCGCGTTCACGTCGACGTTGGTGGTGCCCCGGTCGAACACCTCGCCGTCGAGCGCGCCGCTCAGCAGATCGAGCCGGGCGTACACGCCGCCACAGGCCGAGAACGACTCGAACCGCAACCGGTCCCCATTGCACGTCACCACCGGGTCGCGCACCCAGCCGGGCCGCGCCTGCGGCTGGTGGTAGCGGGCCAGCGCCACATCGGCGACACCGAGCAGGGCCGCCGCGGCGGGGGCCGCCTGGGTCACCACGCCGCTGAAGAACCGGGGGGCGACGGCCGGGCCGGACAGGGCCCGCCCGCCGGAGGTCGCCAATCCGAGACGACCGTCGACAAGGGAGGAGGGCGCGGCGTACGTGTACGCCTGCGTCGCTGAAGTCATGGCCGGGACGTTAGATCACCCCACCGACAAACCAGCGCGACAGATGCCGAGAATGATTTAGTTGTGGTGGGCGACGCGGGCGCCGAATTTTGGGTCCGGACAAGTCCGGTTTTTTCCTTCACTCTCGGGCTAATGACCTACCCCACGGAGGCTTGCGATGGTGCTTGCCCAGATCGCTCGCTGGACCGCCGCTCTCAGCATGGCGGCGGCCATGACCTTCGCAGCCGCCCCGTCCGCTGCCGCGGCCGCGTCGCCCGACTTCCGGCCGGGAGCGCCCGGTCTCGGTGACCCCTACTTCCCCCTGGAGGGAAACGGCGGGTACGACGCCCAGCACTACTCCCTCAACCTTGGCTACGACCCTGCCACCAAGGTGCTCAAGGGGACGGTGCACATGCTGGCTCGCGCCACCCAGGACCTGTCCCGCTTCGATCTGGACTTCCAGCAGCTCACCGTGAGATCGGTCACGGTCAACGGCCGCCCGGCCGCCTACGTGCGCGACGGCCAAGAGCTGATCGTCACCCCCAAGTCGGGCCTGCGGCTTCATAGCGTGTTCGACGTAGGCGTCACCTACGACGGCATCCCGCAGCCGCTCGGCGGCCCGATCGTGTTCGGCCTGCCGTACGGGTGGATCGCCACGGACGACGGCGTGCTCGTCGCCTGCGAGCCGAACGCGGCCAGCACCTGGTTCCCCTCCAACGACCACCCGAGCGACAAGGCGACCTACTCCATCTCGGTGACCGTCCCGAAGGGGCTCACCGCCGCGTCCAACGGCGTGCTGGCGGCGCAGGTCACTCACCATGACACGACGACCTTCCTGTGGAACGAGCTGCGCCCGATGGCGTCGTACCTGGTCACGGCCACGATCGGCCGGTTCGACGTGCAGCAGGGCAGGACGCCGGACGGGCTGCGCGAATGGGTCGCCACCGATCCGACCGTGCCTGGCACCGAGGTCGTCTTCCAGCAGACCGCCGACATCACCGACTACTGGAGCGAGCTGTTCGGGCGCTACCCGTTCGAGGAGACGGGCGCGATCGTGGACAACGTCCCCATCGTCGGCTTCTCGCTGGAGAATCAGACCAAGCCGCTGTACTCCGCCGTCCGCAGCGAGACCACGGTCGCGCACGAGCTGTCCCATCAGTGGTTCGGCGACAGCGTTTCGGTGCGGACCTGGCAGCACATCTGGCTCAACGAGGGCTTTGCCACCTTCGCCCAGCACTACTGGACCGAGCACACCGGCGGCGAGACCGTCCAGACGTGGTTCGACCGGCAGTACGCCACCAGGCCCGAGTCGTTCTGGCTGTCGAAGGTGGCCGACCCGCAGCGCGACACCATGTTCGACACGGCCGTCTACAACCGCGGCGGCATGACGCTCCAGGCGCTGCGCGTGAAGATCGGCGACGAATCCTTCTTCCGGCTGCTGCGGACGTGGGCGGCCGATCATCGCTACGGCCTGGCCGACACCGATGAGTTCATCACGCTCGCGGAGAAGATCTCCGGCCGGGACCTGACCGAGTTCTTCAACGTCTGGCTGTACACCCCGAGCAAGCCCGCGACGTGGTGACGACGTTCTGCTGAGCTGGGGGTTCGCGGGGCGATCAGGCCGCTCTGCGGCCCTGACGCGGGCGATGATGGTAGGTCCAGCGTCGGGCGGCCAGCCGACGGTGCCAGGACAACAAAGTGCCCGGCGCCACGATTCGATGGAGCCGAAGCCGCGTGGGCAGCGCCATGGCCGAAAGCCATGTCGAGCTCTAGGTCGCCTTGCCAGCGAGATGATCTTGCAGTTGGGCGTGGCGGAACTGGTAGAAGGGCCCCACGCTCCGCAGGACGCCCAGGTGGTGCAGATCGTGCAGGAAGGGCATCAAGCGGAACGGTAGCCGGCCCGATGGCCCAAGATGTACCAGGGCGATGGTGGACATCAGCCACATGTGCTGGCGTTTGGTCACCAGACCGAACGCCACGCCGAAGATGATGCCCATTCCCGCGTCCACGGCCGCGGACGGGTGAGGTTGCACGATGGACGCCTCGTTCATGAAATCGACGGCGAAGCCGACTATCGCCCCCAGGAGCAGTGCGTTCATCAATTGCAAGCCCACAAGATTTCGGTTGACCTGCCAGGTGGATTGCGGGGTGACGGCGGCGGTGAACGGGGGGAGCCGATTCTCGTCTGGCTCGGCGGGCTTCGTGTCCTGCCGCGAGACCCGCAGGCTCACCCAGCCGATGCCGAGCGCTGAGATCAAAGTGGCCACGCCCATCTTCCAGCCGTGCACCCACGTGCTGTAGCCCACCGCCGGCAGGCCGAGGCCGGCCGGCAGGATAAGGAAGATCATTGGTACGTCGGACAACAGGCCGCGGGTGAAGTCCCGCAGCCGTTGCCGTACGCGCAGCGGAGCGAAGTCGGGGGTACGGGCGGCCTGCACCGCGGACAGGCCGAAGCAGATGCCGAAGGCCAAGCCGAAGACCTGCCCATAGGACAGGATGGCGCTCAACGCGGCCGGGAGCGCGAACACCAGACCGCTCAACAAGCCGATCCAGGTACGGGTGAGCGCGCGCCGTGTCCGGGAGGCGGGCAGCGCCTGGTCGGTCAGCCGCCACCAGGCCAGGTCATGACCGCCGGATTCGGCCTGCAGGCGTGCCAGCCGCCCCGTCCATTCGGTGATGCTGTCCGGGTCCCATGTCGTGGGCCGGATTCTTCTGCGTGCGTTCAGCAGCGCACCGAGGAGATTGTCGAGCAGGTGGACGCGCAGGGCCCGCGCGTCGTCGGCGTACCGGGTCGCCAACAGAGCCGGGTCGGCGTCGCGCTGGTCGATGTAGACGGCCCGGACCAGCCATAGGCCCATGGCGGTGGAGGTGACATCGGCCAGGGCCGGCGCGGCGCCCTGCCTGAGGGCGCGCAGGACTGTGGTCCATGCTGAAGACGAAGAAAGCGGCGGCAAACAGTCGCTCAGGTAGTTCGCCACGATGCCGGGATGCAGCGCCTCGGGCGTGACGACGGCGGCGGCCTTGAGCGGGCGCCGTGCGGCGGTGACCGCCTTGCCGTACTCGGTGGTACGCGACGTGATGATCACCTGATCGCGTTCCATGAGCGTGTCGGACAGTTTCTCGATCACCTTGGCGCGAGCGTTCTCGGGCAGTTCGTCGAGGCCGTCGAGAATGGCCAGAATTGAGCCACGGGCAGCCAAAATGTCGGCGCCGTCCTGCCGGTTGCCCGGCGTACGCAAGGCGGCGTAGTCGGTACGCACGCGCTCGGCCACCCAGTCCTGAAACCGAGGGCAGGCTTTGATGTCCCAGTCGGCGACGGGCAGGAGCACCGGGACCGGCTCGTCGTCGGCACGCGTGCGGATCAGTTCCAGCATCAATTGGACGGCCAGAGTGGTCTTGCCTGTGCCCGCCCCTCCGGTGATGACCAGGCGGCGTCGGCGCAGCGTGCGGAAGGCGGCGGCGAGCGCGGCGATGTCGTCCGATCGGCCCGAGATCGCCGGCTCACGGTCGGCGATCAGATGCGGGTGATCCATGAGCCTGGTTCGGCGGGTCATGTGCCAGGAGACCGGGATGGGCGGATCGCCCAGGGCACGCGTCACCACCTCATCGCTCCAATGATCGTGGACCAGCTGGGCGAGCTCCCGCATGGTCTCGGTGACGGTCCCGGAGGCGGGGGCGAGCACGCGCGCGGCCCGTTCGGCGATCAGCCCGGCCACCACCGCCGCCACGATGGTGCCGGCGAGCCAAGGGCCGCTCCACACGCCGTCGTTGAGCACTTGGTTGGCGGCCACCGACACCACGACCGGGGCGAGCACCATGGACAGCCATAACAGCCGGGCCCGCCACCTCCGCTCGCCCACCATGGCGGCCATCATAGTGATCGCGACCTGTAGCCGGCGGCCTTCCATCGCGTAGCACCTTCCACTACGCGACGAGGACGAAAGCCTCGGTTCGCGGCGGCCGGCCGCCGCGGCTGGGCCGCCTTCAGTACGGTGACCGGCACGCTCTTCCTGGCAGCCTGGATCTCGCTCTTCGCGTCGCAGGGCTCACGGGTGGCCAATGTCGCCTTCGCCCTCGCCTTCGCGGTCGTCCTGGCATGGACATCGCTCCTGGCGGCGCAACGGCTGGCTACCGGCTGCTCGGAGTGAAGGCAAGGGTCAGGGCGCGAAGATGCGGGATCCCGTGTCGGTGGCTGCCGCCGAACCAGCATGTACGGTACGAAGCCGCCTCCCGTCTAGGCTGAATCTCGCACGTGACGGACAGGAGGCTGAGGTGGCCGAGACATCGCTGGGCCAGGTGATGGCCGAGCTGGCCGGGTTGGAGGACCCGAAGGCACGCGAGGTGAACGAGAGGCACGGTGACGATCACGGTGTGAACCTCGGCAAGCTGCGCGCGCTCGCCAAGCGGCTGAAGACGCAGCAGGAACTCGCGTGCCGGCTCTGGGAGACGGATGACACCGCGGCGAAACTGCTGGCGGTCCTGATCTGCCGCCCGAAAGCATTCGAGCGTGACGAACTGGACGGCATGCTGCGCAAGGCGCGCACACCCAAGGTGCACGACTGGCTCGTGAACTACGTGGTGAAGAAGAACCCGCACGCCGAAGAGCTGCGCCTGGCCTGGTTCGCCGATCCGGACCCGGTGGCCGCGAGCGCCGGCTGGGCGCTGACCGCCGAACGCGTGACGAAGCAACCCGAGGGACTCGACCTCGCGGGACTGCTCGATGTCATTGAGGCGGAGATGAAAGACGCTCCGGATCGCCTGCAGTGGGCGATGAACGACTGCCTGGCTCAGATCGGGATCGAGCACGCTGAGCACCGCGCTCGTGCAATCGACATCGGGGAGCGCCTGGAGGTGCTCAAGGACTACCCCACCTCCCCAGGCTGCACGTCTCCGTTCGCGCCCATCTGGATCAACGAGATGGTGCGCCGGCAGCACGACAAGTAGGGAGGGCTTGCACGCCTCGTTCACACGCAGCCCGCGTGGCCCGCTCGTGGGCTCTTCGTAACCGCTCGCGACCTACAAGATCGAGTGCGACCGCCAGCCCGGCGAGAAACTGGAGCAGCTTTCCCGACTCGGCCATTGAAGCGCGCGGCAGAGGCGCCCGGCCAGGGGCAGCGGATGTCGCGCTGTCCCTTGCCGGGTTTGCCCAGGTCAGAGGCGGGCCGCGGTCCAGCAGTCCGGGGCGCCGGCCGCCACGTGCCACTCGTCCCAGCCTGTCGGCACGTGGTAGTCGGTGCCCGTCACCGGGTACTCGTTGATGTACTTGCCGAGATAGCCGGTACGGTATCCGGCCTTTTCCAGGGAAGCGGCATACGTCCTGGGCTCGTGCGGCGCGAACGCCTTGTAGCCACCGCGGGTCAGCGCCCAGCATCGTGCCAGCCGCTGGTCGGTGCCGAGGTAGGCGAAGGACAGTCCGGGGTCCGCGGCGATTCCCAGCTCCGTCACGCGTAGCGCCTCGACCGGGTCGCCGGCCAGCGCCGCGATCCGTGCGGCGAAGGTGGCCCAGATCGTGCGTACGTACGGGTCGTCGCCGGCCGATCTCTCGAGCATGTCGAGCATCTCGCGCGCCGCGTCGAGGCCACCGTGCAGCGCGGTGACCTCCGCGAGCAACCCGACCATGATGAGCAGGAGGTCGTGGCGGACCGGATCCTCATCACGTCGCGCGAGATCGAGGACGACGGCCTTGGATCGGCTGAGGTACCGATACGCCTCCCCGATGTCGCCGAGGTGCCACTGGTAGATGCCCCAGGCCTGCAGACCGCTGGTCGACACGAACGGTTCGGCGGACGCCTCGCCCACCTCCAGCAACCGGCGCGCCTCGCGAAGGGGAAGCGGGCCAGGGGCCCGTGGCCCTGGTCTGCTCGGCTTGTCCCGGGTCGATGGCGGGCGGGATGATCAGGCTTCCACCTCGGCCATCTACGGCCATCCGGTCTACGCGGCGATCATCCCGGAGCCGGAGCGCCCCCGCCGGAGGCGGGCCCTTTACGCTGCTCCTGGTAGAACTCAGTCGACTACGGCGATGTCCGCGCGGCGCCCGCGCCGTGACCGGCCTCCAGGCCGCAGCGCGGCGTGGCGCATCACGGGCCTGGACCGCGTTGCCGTGCCGACCGGCGTCACGGTGAACATGGGCTCGCTGGACGCGAAAACGACCCCGGCGTGTTCGCGCCGGGGCCGCCCCTTCCAGGCCGTTGCACATGAGAGTGCACGACCTTCATACAACACTACAGCCGACCGAACCCGATTCCTCGTCAATCGAGTTGCCGATTCCAGGACGGCCGCAAAGGTGCCAGGAGTGGTGTCAATCGCGGGGCCGGCTTCCCCGCTACAGGTACTGCCCCGCCTCAGCGCTGTCTGTCTTCGACACCCGCACCAAAACCACGTTGGCCAGGTTGATGACCACGCCGTTCGTCTCGGTCTCCCGGTCGTACCTAGCGCGGGTCAAAACCAGGCTGCGCTGCTCGTCAAGAGCGCGAGCGATCACCTCGAGCGCTCCCTGCTCTCCGTCGAAATCTCTACTGATCATGGAGATATCTTCACCGCTTAGTGAGTGAAATCGAATGATCAGTACGCAGTTGTCAGGCACTGTTGGCCCCTTTCACCAGAACCGGATTCAGGCAGCGGCTCAAGCCTGGGCTCTGTGCGGTCCTGCGGGCGATCTCCCCAGTGGGACAATGCCCGTCCAAGGGGCCCTCCTGGCCGCGCGCAGGTCCGAGGCTCAGCCGTAGGGCTCGCGTCCCTCCCAGACCTCCGGTTCAAGCATCCGCCGTACGGCTGACCCTCGCAACTGCGCGTGGCCACGTTGGGCCAGTGGACAGGACATCGTGGCTCCGCTCGACCGACGCGGCGGCCGAGGTCCCGGCCCTCATCGCAGCCGTCGACCAGCGCCTCGGGGAGATGACCCTCCGAGTCGGGCTCCACGTGGACGCCTGGGACGACATCCCGCACCGGATCGCGGCTCCCGGCCGGGCGGTCAGGGTGGGATGGTTCCGATCCATGGACGGCCGACTGGTCACCCTGAGCCTCAAGGGAAAGCCGGAGGTGATACCGCCACAGGCCACGGCGGCGAGGGCCGCGTTCGCAGCGACCGGCGCGAGCATGAACGGCGGGTGCTCCAAGCCGCCGGTCGACATCGACGGGCAGATAGCCGGCGGTCAGCGGGGTATACCGGGGTTGATGGGGGGCAACTGGCGCCGGTGGGGGCGACCGGCCGCATAGGCACCAGGCGCAAGCGGCCAGGGCCGTGATGAGCGTGTCGGCCGTCACGGGTCGGCGCGGCGAGGGGGCGTCATGAATGGGAGTCCGGCCGGGTCGGAACACGAGTTCCTGACGGCACGGCGGTGTTGACGCCGATGGCGACCTACTCGTTCAGGTTGTACGTGGTAGGGCAGACACCGCGGTCGCTGGCCGCGGTGGCGAATCTGCGGGCCCTGTGTGACACCTATCTTCCCGGCTGCCATGAGATCGAGGTCATCGATGCCGCCGAACAACCGGATCTCGCGGAGGAGGAGCGGATTCTGGCCAGCCCAATCGTGATCAGGACCAAGCCGCTCCCACGTTTCCGGGTTATCGGAGATCTGTCCGATCAGGCTCGGGCTGCAGCTTTGCTCGGCCTTCCTGAGGTGGGCAGATCGTCCCCAGAAGGGCAGGCGCAATGATGGGCAGTGCCACGGTCGGGCGGACACCGACCGGTATCAATGGCTTCGACGACATCGCCATCGGGGGGCTTCCTGCCGGTCGGTCCACCCTCGTGGCCGGCACGACCGGCACCGGGAAGACGCTGTTCTGCCTGGAGTTCCTCGCCCGGGGCATCGCCGGTTTCGGTGACCCCGGCGTGTTCGTCGCCTTCGACGAGACACCTGAGAACCTCCGCCGCAACGTCGGCTCCCTGGGCTTCGACATCGCACGCTGGGAGGCCGAGGGAAAGTGGACGTTCGTCGACGCCTCGCCGGAGGCCGGTGAGCAGACGCCCACCGTGGGGACGTACGACCTGGGCGCGCTGATGGCCCGCGTCGATCGCGCCGTGCGTCAGATCGGCGCCAAACGTGTCTCCTTGGATTCGCTCGGCGCGGTCTTCATGCGTTTCGACGATCGGGAACTCATTCGCCGTGAGTTGTATCGGCTCGCCCGGGTCTTGGAGTCGCTCGAGGTCACATCGGTCCTGACCGCCGAACGCGACGCAGAATACAACCACATTACCCGGCAAGGCATAGAGGAGTTCGTATTCGATAACGTCATGATCATGCGGAACGTCATGCGGGACGAAAGACGACACCGGACGATCGAGATTGTCAAGTTCCGCGGCACCACTCACCGCACCGGGGAGTGGTTGTTCACCATCGACCCGAAAGACGGGCTGGTCATCATCCCGGTCGCGTTCCTCGTGCCACGTGACCGGGCATCGCAGGAGCGGGTCTCTACCGGGAACATCGAGCTGGACGCCATGGTGGGCGGTGGTGTCTTCCGGGACGCGGTCGTCCTGCTCATCGGGTCGTACGGCGGCGGAAAGACCCTGGCGGCTCTGCAGTTCGCCGATGCCGCGTTCCGGGCGGGCGAACGCTGCCTTTTCCATGCCTTCGACGAGACTCGCGGGCAACTCGGCCGCAACGCCGCTGGCTGGGGTCTGGACTTGGACGTCATGGAGGCGTCGGGACTGCTCCGAGTAACTGCCACGTACCCGGAAGTGGCCTCAGTGGAGGATCATTTCCTGCGTATCAGGAGGGACACCGCGGACTTTGCCCCGGCTCGGCTCATCATCGACGGTCTCTCCGCCCTTGAGCGGAGAGCGGCGCCGCGGACACTGCTGGATTTCGTCATCGCACTGGGCGGGGTCGTGCGGCAGCACGAGATCACGACCCTGTTCACCTCCGCACCGACCGGCGGGGGAACGTCGATGTTCACAGCGCCGATCATGGACGTCGCCAGCATCGCCGACGTGACGATCCTGCTGCCCTACATCGAAGGAGCGGGTGTGGTCCGGCGTGCCATCGCCGTCCTGCAGACGCGCGGGTCGGCACATGACCACACCATCCGGCAGGTCGCCATCGACGGTGCCGGTATGCACATCGGTGACCGCTATACCGAAGCCTTCCACATGCTCTCCGACGCCGTCGTACTGCCACGCCACCCGGAGTGGCCGACCGACCCAGACCGCGCAACGGCCGGGGACCAGGATGAGAGCTGATGGGTGAGCCCCGCGACAGCACGGAGAGGCCGAACGCCGAACCGATGCGCCTCTCCGATCCCGGGCGCGACGCCGGACGTATGGTCATGGCGGCGCTGGCGGACGGGATTGTCGGGGTCGACGAGGACGGTGTGATCCGGATCTGCAACCCCGCCGCCGAGGAACTGCTCGGCCGGCCCTCGGACGAACTCATCGGCACCCCGTTCGGTTACCCGGTCGTCAACGGCGAATCGACCGAGATCGACCTGATGCTGCCCGGCGGCCAGACGCGAGTGGTCGAGATGCGCGCCACCACCGCGACGGTGGCAGGACAACACCTGTACGTCGCCGCGTTGCGCGACGTCACTCTCCGGCGCGAGGCCGAACAGCAGCTCGAAGCAGAACTCGAACGCCACAGCAGGGTGATCGCCGTGGTCGCCCATGAAGTCCGCAACCCGCTGGCGGGGATCGGCCTGCTGGTGGACATGCTGCGTGAGCCCGAGGAGAGCTTTTCCGACGAGGAGCGTGCCGACGTCCTCGACCGCATCGCGGTTCGCACGGCGAATCTCCAGGCACTGGTCAAGAAGCTGCTCACCGTGGCGAAGATCGATGCGAACGCCGTGCGGGTCTCTGTGGAGCCGGTGCCGGTGCTGGAGGTGATCCTCGAACGGCTGGCCGAGTTCGCCGATCGGCCCAAGGACGTGTACGTGTCGTGCGATCCCCAAGTCCGGGCTCTGGTGGATCGTAGCGAGTTGTCAGAGATGTTGATCAACTATCTGGAGAACGCCTTCCGATACGGAGCCCCGCCGTTCGAGGTACGGGTAGCCGAGCAGCCCGACGGCGTGGAGATCCGGGTGTGCGACAACGGGCCCGGCGTGTCCGAAGAGTTCCGGCCGAGCCTGTTCGAGCGGTTCAGCCGTGAATCGCGCACCCAGCGGGAGACCGAGGGCTCGGGGCTGGGTCTGTGGATCGTCCAAAGCCTGGCCCAGGCCAACGGTGGCGACACCTACTTCGAACCAGGCGAACAAGGAGGCGCTTGCTTTTGCCTGCGTCTACCCCAGGCACCGCCGTTCTGAGCGTTCGCCTGTGGGTGCCAAGAACTCGGCCACCCTATGCAACCTGCGCGTATTCGTGGATCAGCCCACCAAGGCGGACACGTCGGATGACCTTGATATCGTCCTCGTTCCCGGCCCTCATGGAGCAGATCCTCACCGACGCCCGATATCCACTTACGGCATGCTCAGCTGCATGGATGGCGTTTTCGGCAGGCGCACAGCTCCCTGGCCGCGAGGAGTTCGATACGTCGGCCGCCCGTGTAATGCTGGTATCTGCGGGGAAAGCGGCTTGATCAAGTCTTGATGTGATAGCAGGCGAAACCCGGATCGGGCTGCCCGGCAGGGCTTCCGGCTTGGTGTTCTCTTGGCCTTCCTGTAGGTCTGGCCTGAAAAACGGGCCCCATCCAGGGGCCGGGATGCCCGATGATGTGCCGGAACCGTGCCGAAGATCAACCAGCGAGCAACCGACGGAGTATCTCGGTCTCCCCGCGAAGCCCCGAGAATCGAGAAATCGCAGGTCGGATGGGGTGTGGAGTTGCAGGGCGCCCGGGGCTCGAACCCGGAACCTACGGATTAAAAGATCCACTTCAGGCATGAGGCAGGTTGATGTATTGGGCGTCACAGAGCCTATGACTGCCATCCGCTCTCGTCCCCGTAGGGCACTGTCGCGAGGCCGTCCTTGACGGGCCACGAGGACATGCCATGAGCGATATTCTCCGTGCATGGGACGTGATGAACGTGGTGTGACTCCTCAGAATGAGGACTTCTCGGCCTGGTACAACGAGCTGGTTGCCAAGGCGCAGCTCGTTGACAGGGGACCCGCCAAGGGCACCATGGTCATCCGACCGTACGGCTACCGCCTGTGGGAGCTCATCCAGGAGGAACTTGATCGCCGGATCAAGGACACCGGTCATGAGAACGCTTACTTCCCTCTGCTGATCCCAGAGAGTTACCTCCGGCGAGAGGCCGATCACGTCGAGGGATTCTCGCCTGAGCTCGCCGTTGTCACTCACGCTGGCGGTAAGGAGCTCGAAGAGCCGCTGGTCGTTCGGCCCACCTCAGAGACGATCATCGGTGAGATGATGGCCAAGTGGGTCTCATCCCATCGAGACCTTCCGCTCCTGCTGAATCAGTGGGCCAACGTCGTGCGCTGGGAATTGCGGCCCCGCATGTTCCTGCGCACGACGGAATTCCTCTGGCAAGAGGGTCACACAGCACACGCCGACGAGGCGGACGCCATGCGCGAGACGATGCTGGCGCTCGATCTCTACACGGAGGTTGCGCGGGACATCGCGGCGATCCCGGTAATACCTGGCGAGAAGACACCTGGGGAGCGGTTCGCCGGCGCAGTGCGTACCTTCACCATCGAGGGCATGATGAGGGACGGCAAGGCGCTCCAAGCTGGAACCTCCCACTACATGGGCACGAATTTCGCCAAAGCCTTCGACATCCAGTACACCTCCGAAGCTGGTCGTCTCGAACTATGTCACACCACCTCATGGGGCATGTCGACGAGAATGATCGGCGGCGTCATCATGACCCACGGCGACGACAAGGGCCTGGTCCTCCCACCCAGACTTGCCCCCTATCAAGTGGTAATCGTGCCGATTGGACGTGGCGATCAGGGCGCGCAGACCTCGGCCGCGGCGCTGGAGCTTGCAGGGCGGCTTAAGGCGGCCGGTATACGTACCCATGTCGATGATCGCGCACAGCTTTCACCTGGTTTCCGGTTCAATGAATGGGAGCTGCGCGGCGCTCCTATCCGGCTGGAACTCGGTCCGCGTGATCTTGAGTCTGGCACTGTAGTGATGGCCAAGAGGCTTGGCGACGAAGGCAAACGAAGCATCTCGCTGTCTTCTGCACCGGAGCTCATTCCTGGCGTACTGGAGGAGTTCCAAGCCTTCCTTCTTCAGCGGGCTACCGAATACCGCGACAGTCACACCATGAGAGTGGACAGCTGGGACGCCTTCACGAAGGCCGTAGCATCGGGATGGGCGTTGGCGTTGCACTGCGGCAGACCCGCCTGTGAGGACGACATCAAGGCCAAGGTCGCAGCAACTCCGCGCTGTATTCCGCTCGACGGTACTCCGGAGACCGGATGGTGCGTGCATTGCGGTGAAGCATCCGCATATGGCAAGCGTGTCATTTTTGGGCGGGCTTACTGATCACGGTTACCACGATGCTCCGTGAGCCGGGGCTGAGGAACGAAGTCCCGGATCGTCGATCGGCCCCCAGGCATGTACGGCGTCCAGCCATGCAGTGGCGATCGTAGGGCTGCATCTGTGCGGCGGCGCGGCAACCCCGGTCGGGGCGTTCGGTTGGTACGGCGCGCCGCGCCGCCGCTTGATGTGGCCAACCACCAGAGGAACGGAACCCGTTGGTCCGTGGCGCTCGCTCTCGGCCTTCGGCAATGTGAGGCGTTGGGCCTGCGCTGGAAGTACGTGGACCTCAAGCGAGGCATCATCCGCGTCTTCTGGCAGATCAAGCACCAGCGCTACCGCCATGGCTGCAAGGACCCGCACACCTGCGGCGGACGACTTCACCGCTACCCGTGCCCCAAGGACTGCCCCACGACCAAGCGCACCTCCGGCCGTAAGCACGTGTGCAACAAGGAAGGAATGGGACGAATGGAAGGAACTCCTCCGCTTGGCCGAAGTCGAGAAAGACGCCCGTGTCCACGACGCCCGTCACACCGCCGCGACGCTCCTCATCGAACAAGGCGTGGACATCAGCGTCGTTCAGGAAATCCTCGGCCACTCACAACTGACCACGACCAAGCGCTACACCCACATCACAGCGACGCTCTCCACCGAGGCAGCCGCTCGCATGGGGGCTCTTCGATCTTGAGGGGGAAGGGCGTCGGCGTGGCCTGACACGCGAGAGCTCGTGACCCCGTAACACTGGCTGTTGATCAAGGACAGTTAG